>CALVPU010000137.1 GCA_944353735.1 uncultured Eubacteriales bacterium
TTTCGCCGTGAGAGGGCGACGTCTTAACCGCTTGACCATGGAGGCATGGCTGCCGAACTAGGATTCGAACCTAGACAATACGAGTCAGAGTCGTAGGTGCTACCATTACACAATTCGGCACTGTCAACCGGAGGCTCTCGCGCCCGACCGACGTGTTATATTATATTCCCATTTCCGCCAAAAGTCAACCCCCAATTCGCAGTTTTATTTTGAATTAACAATCCCATCGACAATGTCCTTCGTTAAAATATGAATCCGGACTTCGGTTTTACTTGAATTTACTTGAACTTTCTGTCTATTAGCGTTATGCTGTATTCAGCGGTCAACGCAAAATGCAACCTGCAAATTAAGTGAGGGAACGCAACATGAAAGCTGTCAACATCAAGCTGAGTCTCGCGGAGAATGTCAAGTCCTTCGTCAACATCGCCAATCGCTACCCTTACGACATCGACCTGCGCGTCGGGCGCCATGTCGTGGACGGAAAATCCATCCTCGGCATCTTCAGCCTCGACCTCTCCAAGCCGATCACGCTCGAGGTCTATTCCGATCACTGCGACGACCTCATGGAGGAACTCAAGCCCTTCATCATCGGCTGAGCCGCGCTCCCAAGATATACATCGGATGCACGCAAGCGCCCTCCGTCCGCCTGACTGGACGGAGGGCGCTTGCGATGTTGGGTGGAACTGGCAGACTGTCAAAGCGCGAAAAGACCTGCCGACCGGACACGCAGGGAGATCCGGCAAGGGAAGCAAAAAACGCTCCCTGTTTATTTACAGCCAACGCGCATCGTGCACCTGCGTCCCTGCCGGCGCCCGTCGCGCCTATGCCGGCTGCAGCGCGGCGTCCAGAGCGTCTTCCAGCGTCCGCGCCTCGTATTCGCAGTGCACGCTGTCGGGCAGCGCGCGACCGCCGGGATTGTACCAGCAGACGTCCACCCCGGCGCGGTTGGCGCCGAGCACGTCGCTGAATACGCCGTCGCCGATCATCAGCGCCCGCGAGGGCGGCGTGTCGCCCAGCGCAATGGCGAATATGCGCGGGTCGGGCTTGGCGGCGCCAACCTCCTCGGAGATCACCACCGCGCTCAGCAGCGGCTGGATCGGCGAGCGCGACAGGCGGCCGCGCTGGATCTCGGCGATGCCGTTGGTCAACAGCACCACGCGCCGCTGCGCCGCGAGCGCGCGCACGAACGCCTCCGCGCCCGGCAGCAAAATCGCCTGCTCGCCGAGCAGACCGGCGAAGCGCTTCGCCACCGCGCGTGGGTCATCATCGCGCGATTTCTGCCGCAGGAAGCGGCGAAAGCGCTCGACCTGCAGCGTCTCCTGCGTCATCTCGCCGCGCTCGAGCGCCTCCCAGCAGGCGTGGTTGATCGCCTGATACTCGTCGTATACCGTCGGCGACGCCAGCCCCAGTTCCACCATCAGCCGCCCGACGGCATTGCGGTTGCCCGCCTGAAAGTCAAAGATCGTATCGTCCGCATCGAGCAGTACGCACTCGTATTTCGACCGCATAAAACGCCCTCCTGTATGATCGCCTGAAAGCTGCATAACCCTTTGCGCAAGCACAGTATAACACAACGAACATCAAAAATAAAGCCCAGCGAGCTGGCTTTGTTCCGGTTGCCGGAATAAAATATTTACAAACCGCATGTCTTTCATCAATTTTACGTTTTTACTAAAGGGATGAGCAAAATGCGCCGAAAATTCAAGCCCTCCCCGCGGCGTCCTCTGCCGCTTGGCTGGGTGATCGCCGCCCACGTGATCGCGCTGGGCGTGGCGCTGCTGCTCTATGCGCTGCCGCACCACGTCATCCCCCGCGAGGGACAATCGCTTGGGCTGCGCTCGGTGCGCGGCGGCGCCGTGGAGACGATCGCGTCCGGCACGCCGACCGCCTCCCCGCAGCCGTCCGCCAGCGCCACTCCTGCGCAGTCGCCGCTTTCCAGCGCGAGTCCCGCTCCGGCGTCCTCTCCCTCCCCGTCCCCGGAAGCGATCGTCGGCGATTTTCGCGCACGCTTCGCCGACCGCTTCACCGACGGCGCGGTCGAGGTCACGGAAAACAGCTACCGCAGTGCCGACCTCAACATCACAGTGTTCGACGGGCGCTATGAGGGCAGCGTCTACCATGCCGCGGACATCTACATCGCCGACATCGAGTGTCTGGCGACGGCGTTCGCGCACGACACCTACGGCTCTGGATACGCCGAGGACCCCGGCGCGATCGCGCAGCGCTGGGGCAGCGTGGTCGCGCTCAGCGGCGACTATTACGGCGCGCACGACGGCGGCATCGTCGTGCGCAACGGCGTGCTCTACCGCAACGGCCTGAACCAGAACGACCTGTGCGTGCTGTACTGGGACGGCACGATGCGCACATTCAGCCCCAGCGGCTTCGACGTCGAGGCGGAGCTCGCCAACGGCGCGTATCAGGTGTGGTGCTTCGGGCCGATGCTGCTGGACGAGTCCGGGCAGCCGATGACGCGCTTCAACAGCAACGTCACTCCCCGCAATCCCCGCGCCGCCATCGGCTTCTACGAGCCGGGACACTACTGCTTCGTGATGGTCGAGGGGCGCACGGAAGAATCCGAAGGGCTCTCGCTCGAGGAACTGTCGCAGCTGATGTACGACATGGGCTGCACCGCCGCCTACAACCTCGACGGCGGACAGAGCGCCGCGCTGCTGATGGGATCGTCGACGGTCGGCGGCGTGGACAGCCGCTCCATCAGCGACATCGTCATGGTGCTCGAGCGCACGCGCTGAGCCCGGCAAGCGACCGACGGCAAAGGAGGAACCGGCGCCATGCGACGCGCCCTGCGAATACTGCCCCACGCGGCGATCCTGTTCGCGAACATGTACTACGTATTCTACGGCATCGACCGCGTGAACCGGCAGATGAACTTCATCGACAACCGCCTGACAAAGGGATTGCTGGCACTGATGTGCGCCGCTGTGGCGCTGCGCTGGACCACGCTGCGCGCGGCGGCGCGCCGCAACCGCCACAGGCGCGACCGGCATGCCGTCAGCGCCGGCGCACTGCTGTTGCTCGCGGAGCTGATCCTCGCGGCAGGCTTCGCGGTTATGCTGCTCATCGACTGGACGGCTCCGGCGCGAATGCCGGTGCGCAGCGAGTTTGCCAAGGCATGGCTGCTGGCGCTGTGCGCCGTCTCGCAGGTCAACGCCATCCGCGCCGCCGCTTCCGACCGCGCGGAGATGCGCGACGAGCGCTTTTACGCGCGCGATTCCCGCCCGCGGGAACATTCCGCGCACGCGCGCGGGCACAGTTGAGCGTCGACAGCGCGAATGCTCCCAATCCAGCAGGGGCGTTTCGCACATGCGCGAGCGCAGCAGCGATGTCCGATGACCATCGCGCGCCCAGCGCCGGGGATCGCTCCGCACACGCGCGCGAGCGCAGCGGCGATGTTCGATGACCACCGCGTGCCCAGCGCCGGGGGGCTCCGCACACGCACGCGAGCGCAGCGGCGATGTCCGATGACCATCGCGCGCCCAGCGCCGGGGAGCGCTCCGCGCACGCACGCGAGCGCAGCGGCGATGTTCGATGACCATCACGCGCCCCAACGCCGGAGAATACTCCGCGCGCGAATACAGTTCTGTGGCAATCATAGGGGCGCAACATGGCGTGAGCGGGGACTGTTCGCCCTCGCGCGAATGCAGTTCTGCCGGCCGCGCAGCCTGCGTCCGGCACAAGGGCACGCCTGGGGTCCAATTCCGACCCCGCTGTTGGCGCGCAACCTGCGTCCGGCGCAGGGGAACGCTTTCCGCCGCAGGCGTGGCGGAAGCGAAGGCCCGCCTGCGGAAGCATAGCGGAGGCGGATAAAGTCCGCCGCGCATGCATTCAACGCGGCACGAGGCGGACGAGCAAATCGCCCATGCGCGGCACAGGCTTCGTTCCTGCAATCGCAGCGCGCTCCGCGGAAAAACACCGTGGCGCGGTGGGGCATCGTGCGCGTCGTCGAGCAGGTCAGCGGCGCGCCCCCACGACAAGACGCGGCGATGTATCCGATACGACGCAAAGCGCAAGGCGCTGGGATAGAGGTTCCACAGACCTCGATCCCAGCGCCTTTCCACTTCCGCAGACGGGTGTCCGGCAAACGGCGTGTCCCTTACGGGGATTCGTCCTGCCGCGCGCTCGCGCAACGCCTTCCGTGCGCTCGCTAGCGCCATTCTCCGCGCTTTCGCGGTGCGGCGGTCCGGTCGCCGTCCTCCACGCGCCGGTGCGCGGCGGACATGCGTCCGGCCTGCCGTCCGCGCCGTCTCAGCGAACCTGACCGTCGCCGCGAACGACATACTTGTACGTCGTCAGTTCCTCCAACCCCATCGGGCCGCGGGCGTGGAGCTTCTGCGTGGAGATGCCCATCTCGCAGCCGAGCCCGAACTCGCCGCCGTCGGTAAAGCGCGTGGAAGCGTTGACATAGACCGCGGCGCTGTCCACCGCCTGCACGAAGCGGCGCTGAACGGCCTCATCGCGGGCGACGATGGCGTCGCTGTGTCCGGTTCCGTGCTGGGCGATGTGTGCAACCGCCGCCTCGACGCCGTCCACGACCTTCACCGCGAGGTTGTAGTCGAGGAACTCCGTGTCAAAGTCGTCCGCGCCCGCCGGCGTGCCGGCGATGATCTCTGCCGCGGCGGGATCGAGCCGCAGTTCCACCGGCGCCTGTCCGCGCGCGGCGCGCTCGTCCACGAGGCGGCGCCTGAGCGCCGGCAGGAACGCCGCCGCCACGGCGCGGTCCACGAGGCAGACCTCCTCGGCGTTGCAGACGGACGGGCGGCTCGTCTTGGCGTTTTCGATGATATTCAGCGCCATGACGGGGTCAGCGGAGCCGTCCACGTACACGTGGCAGATGCCGGTGCCGGTCTGGATGCAGGGCACCTTCGCCTGCTCGACGCAGGCGCGAATCAGTCCCGCGCCGCCGCGCGGGATCAGCAGGTCGACCAGCCCGACGGCGGTCATCAGCTCGGCGGCGCTGGCGCGGCTGGTGTCCTCGACCAGACCGACCAGGTCGGCGGGCAGCCCGGCGTCCTCCAGCCCCGCGCGCAGCGCGCGGACGATGGCGCGCGCCGAGCGGAACGCCTCCTTGCCGCCGCGCAGCACGCAGGCGTTGCCGCTCTTGACGGACAGCGCCGCGGCGTCGCCGGTGACGTTGGGACGGCTCTCGTAGATGATGGCGATCACGCCCAGCGGCACGCCGACCTTCTCGATGACCAGACCGTTGGGGCGCTCGACGCGCCGGATCACGCGGCCCACGGGATCGCCGAGCGTGGCGACCTGCCGGATGCCGTCCGCCATGCCGCGCACGCGCTCAGGCGTGAGGCGCAGCCGGTCGATCATCACCTCGGAGATGCTGCCGCGCGCCGCCTCGACGCCCTCGCGGTCGGCGGCGAGGATGTCCGCCCCGCCGTCGAGCAGCCGCCGCGCCATGGCGTCGAGCGCCGCGTCCTTCCGGGCGGCGTCCGCCGCCGCCAGCCGCGACCATGCCCGGCGCGCGGC
>CALVPU010000138.1 GCA_944353735.1 uncultured Eubacteriales bacterium
CCCAGCGACCGCGTCAGCATGTCGCCGAACAGCGTGCCCAGCGCGCCCATGCCGACGATCGCCACGCTCCTTATCTCCATGGCACTCCCTCCTTTCTTCCATTATAGCACGCCCGCTTCGCGCCGTCCAGCGCCGCACGCGCGCCACAGTTTTTTTTGCACAAATCCCTTGTCCCGCGCGCGCGAATGCGCTATAATAGTGGGGACGTCCCTGTCGCGGACGTTCAACCGATTCAAAATACGCGCACGATCCGCAAATGGAGGCTTGTCCATGCCGCTCTCCGGTCTTACTTGGCCCCGATTAAAGGAACACTTTCGCAAATGCGGCGTCTTTTACGTCGCCGGCATCATCGTCTGCATGCTGCTGACCAATCTCCTGTACACCACGACGCGCCCGCAGGTGGCGGCGGAGCGGGAAGTTCTGCTGTACCTCGTCGACGCGCTGTCCAACACCGAGCCGCTCGAGCCGCTCGCCGCCGACGCCCTCGCCTATGGGCAGACGGTGGACGAGACGCTGGAGGACGTGCACTTTGAGTCCATCCTCTACAACGACCCCGAGCTGGACTACACCAGCAGCTACCTGCTGGCGACGCGCATGGCTGCCGGCGACGGCGACATCTACTTCGCGTCCGAGATCGCCGCGGACTACATGATGCGCTCGGAAGCGTTCCTGCCGCTGGACGAATATCTCGACGCCGGCTGGATGGCGGACTTGGGTCTGGAACCGGTCACCTACACCAGCGAGGAGACCGGCGAAACGTGGATCGCAGCGCTGCGGCTGGATACGGTCAACGCGCTCGCGGAGACCGGCAGCTTCCCCAATCAGGGCGCCTGCCTGATCGTCGCCGCGAACTGCACCAATGTCGACACGTCGCTCGAGGTGGCGCAGTACGTCGTCGAGCGCCTTTTGGAGGGATACGATGCACCGGCAGAAAGTGCAGAACCGACCGCTTAGCGCGGTCTGCGGGCTACTGGTCGTCGCGGGACTGATCGCCGTGCTGGTGATCGCCTCCACGGCGCTGTCGCTGCTCGCCCCCTGGATCGGCGAAGGCGCCGCCTCGATCGTCTTTTGGATCGTCGGCATCGCCGCGGCGCTGTGGACGATGCGCCGCTTCATACTCTGCTATTCCTACGCACTCAACGGCGTGATGCTGCGCGTGACCTACGCCTACGGTCGCTACGAGCGCCCCATGTGCGACGTCTACCTGCGCAGCGTCCTCGCCGCCGGCGCACCGGAGGACATCCGCAAGCGCTGGTCGAGCGCGCGCGTGCAGCGGGCGACGCGCCCGGGCTGTGCGCTCGAGCCGCTGGCGGTGGCGTACAACGACGGCAATCGCACCGCCATACTCGTCGTTCAGCCGGACGATGACATTCGTCAGGCGCTGCTCGACGCCGCCAAACCAAAGAAAAAGAAGTAGCTCCCGCCACAGTGCGGACAAGCGCCGCGGAGCCATGCGCCCGCGGCGCTTGTTGTCTTGTCGATGTGCCGGGGCGGCGCGCTCGCCGGCTTGCCGATGCTCTTCCGGAGGCTAGCGCGCGGCGCTCGCCGGCTTGCCGATGTTCTGCCAGGAGGCTTGGCGCGGCGCTCGCTGGCTTGTCGATATTCTGCCGGGAGGCTGTCCGCGGCGCTTGCTGGCTTGCCGGTGAGCGAGGCTTGGCACGACGCTCGCCGGCTTGCCAGCGCCTGCTTTGTTCCCGGATACGTCGCCGCGATGCCGTTCGCTGCGGCGTCTGGCAGTTTTACCGGCGTCTGCTCCAGTGATGGCTTGCGTCCACAGCGCTTGACCCACTCGCCACCGTGCCGCCGTTGGAAAATATCTTCGTCCCGCTCCCGCGCGTTGCGCGCCGCCGACAGATGCAGTTCGCGCGCGGCGGCTCTTGCCGCCAAGCATCACGCCCCGCGCGTTTTGCGTCATCGACAGATGCAGCTCGCGCACGCGGCGGCTCTCGCCGCCAAGCATCACGCCCCGCGCGTTTTTCGTCATCGACAGATGCAGCTCGCGCACGCAACGGCTTTCGCCGCCAAGCGTCACGCCCCGCGCGTTTTTCGTCATCGACAAAATACAGCGCCCGCCGGATATACCGGCAGGCGCTGTGCGATTGAAATTTGAGAAAGGGAATCAGTCGCGGGAGAGGATGGTCTTCTCGGTCTCGACATCGAAGAAGTGGAGGCGGTTGACGTCGAAGCCGACCTTGATCTTGTCGCCGCCGCGGGAAGTGGTGCGGGGATCGACGCGGGCGATGAAGTTCTCGTCCTTGCCGGTGGTGGACAGATACAGGTAGGTCTCCGAGCCCATCAGCTCGATCAGTTCGACGGAGACGTCGATGCAGGCATCCGGATAGGTGGAGATGAAGGCCGCATCGTCGTGGATGTTCTCAGGACGGATGCCCATGTAGACTTCCTTGCCGATGTAGTCGCCCGTCATGCGCTGGATCTTGCCCGCGGGGATCTTCACGGAGTTGTTGCCGAACGTCGCGTAGACGGCGTCGCCGCGCTTCTCGAGGCGCGCGCGGAAGATGTTCATCTGCGGGGTGCCGATGAAGCAGGCGACGAACAGGTTCGCCGGATAGTCATACAGGTTCTGCGGGGTATCCTGCTGCTGCATGAAGCCATCCTTCATGACGACGATGCGGGAGCCCATCGTCATGGCCTCGGTCTGGTCATGGGTGACGTAGATGAACGTGGTCTGCAGGCGCTTGTGCAGCTTGGTGATCTCAGTACGCATCTGCACGCGCAGCTTGGCGTCCAGGTTGGAGAGCGGCTCGTCCATCAGGAAGACCTTCGGCTCACGGACGATGGCGCGGCCCAGCGCGACGCGCTGGCGCTGACCGCCGGAGAGCGCCGCCGGCTTGCGGTTGAGCAGGGCTTCGATGCCGAGGATCGCGGCGGCCTCCTTGACGCGGCGGTCGATGTCCGCCTTGGGCATCTTGCGCAGCTTCAGACCGAACGCCATGTTGTTGTAAACGGTCATGTGCGGATAGAGCGCGTAGCTCTGGAAAACCATCGCGATGTCGCGGTCTTTCGGAGGAATGTGGTTGACGAGCTTGTCGTCGATGTACAGCTCGCCGCTGGAGATGTCCTCGAGGCCGGCGACCATGCGCAGGGTGGTGGACTTACCGCAGCCGGAAGGTCCGACGAGAACGATAAACTCCTTGTCCTCGATCTCCAGATTAAAGTCACTGACGGCCACAACATCGCCGGCATAGACCTTATAGATGTTGCGAAGAGAAAGACTTGCCATGTTGATTTCCTCCCAATCTCAATTTCGTTGAATCCATTATAGCAGAAATCCGAACGATTGGATATTGATCGAAGTCACAAAGTTCACGTGGATTGTTAGGACAATTTGATATGTTTAACTTAAGCCTTACAAAAAGTGACAACGGCGCGTTATCGCGGCGCGCGCGCGGGCAAAATATTGCCTTTTGCGAAATTTTCCGCGCCGGCGGCGGCGCTCAGCGGGGCTGCTGACCGTAATAGGCGTGGGGGCCGTGCTTGCGCATAAAGTGCTTGTCGGCGATGTGGTCCGGCAGAGCCGCGGCGCCGGGATTGATCGCGAGGGTCATCATCGCCATGCGGGCGACCTCCTCGAGCACGACGGCGTTGCGCACGCTGTCCATGGCGTCTTTGCCCCACGTGAAGGGCCCGTGACCGCGGGTGAGCACGGCGGGCGTGTGCATGGGGTCGCGCTGCGCGAACGCCTCGACGATGACCTTGCCGGTGTTCGCCTCGTAGGCGTCCTCCGTCTCCTCCGGCGTCAGGAAGCGGGCGAGGGGCACCGCGCCGCGGAAGGAATCGGCGTGGGTGGTGCCGAGGCAGGGAATCTCGCGGCCCGCCTGCGCCCACGCGGTCGCGCAGGTGGAATGCGTGTGGGTGACGCCGCCGAGCTGCGGAAAGGCGCGGTACAGCGCCAGATGGGTCGGCGCGTCGGAGGATGGATTGAGGCCGTCCTCGACGGGGCGTCCGCTGGCAAGGTCGATGAGCACGATCTGCTCCGGCGTCATCGACTCGTAGGGCACGCCGCTGGGCTTGATGGCGACGATGCCCCGCTCGCGGTCGACCTGCGAGACGTTGCCCCATGTGAGCACGACCAGACCGCGGCGATACAATTCCATATTGGCTTCATAGACGATTTCCTTGAGGGGAAACATGGCGATACCTCCCGCTGCGCGGCAGCGCGTTTTTCCCAATTATAGCATGCCGCGCGCGCCGCTTCAACGCCTTTTCCGCCAAGCGCCGCCTCAGGCGGGGAAATTTACGCGTCTGCCGCAAAAAGTCATTTGCTTTTGCGGAATTTTGTATTATAATAGAAGCACACGAACTTTTCGGGAGGTGCGGAGATGGTTCAGATACAGGCGTTTTTTGCCCAGATCGGCGCGCTGTTCGTCAACCTATTCGAACGCCCGGACTGGCGCAACGTCGTCGACATCGCCCTGCTGGCGATCCTGATCTACAGCCTCATCAAGCTGGGCATGCACACGCGCGCGAACTCGCTGTTCAAGGGCATCGTGCTGGTTTTGCTGCTGGCATGGCTGGCGGACGCGCTGCAGATCAGCGCCGTGAGCTGGCTTTTGCAGCAGGTGATCAACACCGGCGTGCTGGTGCTGGTGATCGTCTTTCAGCCGGAGCTGCGCCGTGCGCTGGACCAGCTCGGACGCTCGAAGTGGACGCGGCAGATGTTCGCCACCCAAAAGAAAGTCGACACCAACCGCGCGGACCGCGATGTGGCGGAGATCGTCCGCGCGCTGAACAACATGTCGCGCAAGAAGATCGGCGCGCTGATCGTATTCGAGCGCAGCACAGGTCTGGGCGACGTCATCGAGTCCGGCACGGTCGTGGACGCCGAAATCTCCGATCCGCTGATCGAGAACATCTTCGAGCCGAACACGCCGCTGCACGACGGCGCGATGATCATCCGCGATGGGCGCATCGAGGCCGCCGCCTGCATCCTGCAGCTTTCCGAAAACTACACCATCAGCCGCGAGCTGGGCACGCGCCACCGCGCCGCCATCGGCATCACCGAGGCAACCGACGCCGTGTCGCTGATCGTTTCCGAGGAAACGGGCATCATCTCCATGGCGCGCGACGGCAAGCTCACGCGCTATCTCGACGCCAAGTCCCTCACCATCCTGCTGACGGAACTGTTCCGGCCCACGCAGCGGCGCAGCGGTCCCTCATGGGTCAGCAGCGTCTCCGAGCGCCTGAGCGGCATGTCCTCCAGGCTCGGCAACCGCGGAAAGGGGGACGCGCATGAAGAATAAGCTCGCCCGCTTCCGCAAGTGGCTGGAATCCCACCGCGTGACGAACGTCCTGCTCGGCGCCGCCCGCGCGCTGTGGGGGCTTTTGTCCCACAATCTGGGGCTCAAGGCGCTGTCGCTGGTGATGGCGGTCCTGCTGTGGAACTATGTCATCACCACCAACACGTCCATCACCCGCACCAAGACCGTTTCCGGGCTGACCGGCTACATCACCGGGCAGTCGTCGCTGGATACCTACGGTCTGGCGCTGCTCGACGATCCCAGCGAGGTGCTCAGCGACATCAGCGTGGTGGTCGAAGTGGCGCAGTCCGAGTACGCCTACGTCTCCCACAACAACCTGCAGGTCGCGCTCGATCTCAACAGCGTCCGCACCGCCGGCACGCAGGAGGTCCCGCTCGTGGCGTCCACCAGCTACGGTCGCGTGGTGCGCGTGATGCCGGACACGGTGACGCTGACGTTTGAAACGCTCGACTCGCGCATGATTCCCGTCAACGTCGAGCTCGTCGGCGACACGCGCAGCGACCGCTGGTACAACGTCAACCGCACCAACCCCACCGCCGTGACGATCAGCGGCGCGGCGTCGGTGGTGCAGAGCATCGCCTCCGCATGCGTCTACGTGGACGTCAGCGACTACGCCGGCCCGTTCGTCGCCGCCGACCGCTACGTGCTGCTCGACCGCGAGGGCAACGAGATCACGGCGTCGATGCTCAACCGCTCCTCGTCGTCGATCACCGTGTACATGGACATCTATCCGACCAAGGAGATTCCCATCTCCACGCAGATCGAAAACGTCGTCAGCGGCGAACCGGCGGAGGGCTACGTCGTCGAGAGCGTGTCCATCCAGCCGGAAAGCCTCGTGGTCGCCGCCGATCAGGAACTGCTCGACAGCATCAGCGAGCTGCAGATCCATCCGATCTCCGTCACCGGTCGCTCGCAGAGCTTCACCGCGCGCGCGTCGGTCGCCTCGCTGTCGTCGTTCAAGTCCGTGTCCGCCGACGAGGTCTATGTCAACGTCACCATCGCCGAAGCCGCCACCAGCGCCTGGATCGACGGCGTGAAGGTCAGTTTCATCAACCGCGGCGACGGCCTCAACCTCACCTACGCCACCGACGAGATCCGCGTGTACGTGACCGGTCCGCGCAGCGCCGTGGAGGAAATCGAACAGACGGGCCTCGCCGCCACCATCGACCTGACCGGGTTGACGGCGGGCACCTACTCGCTGATGCCGTCCTTCCCGGTGGACACCTATCCGGGCGTGACGTTCACGCCGGAACAGGGCGAGATCGAGGTCACGCTCACCGAAGCGGAGGAAGGCGCGTCCGCCACAGGAGGAAATCAATGACGCAAACGGGATATTCCAACGCCATCGTCAACGCGCTGCTCGGCTGGCTGAAGGGGCTGGCGAGCTGGGTGCTGAAGCTGTTCGACCTCGCCGGCAGCGGCGGCTCGCCGCTGTTGTGGCTGTCGGAACACTGGCTGCAGCTGCTGATCGTGCTGCTGATTCTCGGCGTCGCGCTGGACTGGATCATCTGGATGATTCGCTGGCGTCCCTACTGGGTCTGGTTCCGCAAAAAGCGCATCATCGTCAACGACGAGCGCTTCCTCAACGAGGGCGACCTGCGCGAAGCGGAGCGCGGCGATCCGGACGAGCCGATGGAGCGCGAATACGTCGTGCCCAGCACGGTCGTCAAGCGCCGCCGGTCGCCGCAGCGCCACCCCGCAGCGGTGCAGGCACAGCGTCCCACCGCTCGCACCGCGCGCCGCCGGACGCCGCCGGACATCGCCCCCGACGACCTGTTCGAGGTCGGTCACGGCGAGGAAGGCTATTCCGACTTTCGCGAAGACGAGGTCTTCAACCTCGCCAACCTCCCCGAGGCGCAGTCGCCCCGCCACAACCGCAAGCGGCACAGGTGAGCGCGCCATTCTTCCGGACAGCGCGCGCCGAAGCCTTCCGGAGGCGTCAATATCCATTGAGCGAAAGGCGCTGCGTCCCGGATGGAACGGGGAAGTTGACAAGGCCGGCAGATTGCCAGTGCGCCTTTTCCCGCAAGCCAAAGAAGCGTGCTCGCGGGGATAGGCGTTTACACGGACGCAGGCAAGCGCGCTGACGGAATTAGCAAAAATCACAACCTCTTTTGTCCGTGCGGTTTTTTGCGCTCGTTGACTTTATTGGCGTTCTGGGCAGGCGCGGAAAATTCCGCACCTGCCTTGTTTGTCGTGCGCTCGCCGGCGCAACGGCGCTGCATCCGTCGGCGGCGCGCATGTCCGGCAGGGCCGCGATCCGTGTTCCTGCCCGCCGCCGTTTTTTCCAAAATCCCGCCGCGGAAACCGCCCATTTTTCCCATCGAGGAGGCTGTCCATGTCCAGAATTCTCTGCTTCGGCGATTCCAACACCTACGGCTATAATCCCAAGGGCGGGCGCTACGGCGAGTCCGAGCGCTGGACCGCGCGGCTGGCGGCGCGGCTCGGCGCAACGGTGATCGAAGAAGGGCTCGGAGGACGCACCTGCGTGCTCGACGATCCCACCGAGGGCGGCTACAAGAGCGGCGCCGCCTACCTGCCGCCCTGCCTGACGAGCCATGCGCCGCTCGACGCAGTGGTGCTGATGCTCGGCACGAACGACGCCAAGGCGCGCTTCGGGCTGACGCCGGTCACCATCAGCGAAGGGTTGGCGCAGCTCGTGCGCCTGATCCGCCTCTACGGTGCGGATGCCGCCGGTCAACCGCCCGCCGTGCTGATCGTCGCGCCGCCGCCCGTCACGCCGGCAGTGCTCGCCACGCGCCTCGCCGAACCGTTTGGCGCGCGCGCCATCGAGGTCACGCGCGGCATCGCCGCCGAATACGCCCGTCTGGCACGGCTGACGCGCTGCGCCTTCTTCGACGCAGCACCCGTCGCCGAGATCTCCCCGCTCGACGGCGTCCATCTCTCCCTGGAAGGTCACGCCGCCCTCGCCGACGCCCTCACCTGCGAACTGCGCCGCATCCTGCAAATGCCCTGAAACGGCGTGGCGGAAGACGCCGCGCCGCCTTCCGCGATGCGCGCCAGTATCTCAGCGAAGTCATATCCTGCCAGAGCGCAAAAACTGCAGGCCGCGGAAACGAGCTTGCAGTCAATGGGATTTACTCAGCCGCGAGCACCCCCGGCGTGCAAGCGCCGCTGGCAAGGGCGGCAAAAAACGCAACCGGTTTTCCATCGGTGCGTCTTTGCGTTTAGGGGATCACCAGCGCTCTGGCGCCGATGCAAAGCGCCGCCTCCGGGCAAATGCCAACGGAGGCGGCGCTCTTCGTAAGTGGTCAATGCGGAAAAGCCGTGACCGCGCAGGCGGGAAGCCCGCCGGAATCGCACGACCCGCTTCCATTCAGGCTTCCGTGCCGGCGCGCCCCGGCGCACAGGCAGGCAGCCGTTCGCCTTACAGCGGATGAATCTCGGCGCCAGACACGCGATAGACCGCGCCGGGCTGCGCGCCCGCGAGGTCGTCGGGATCGGTGCAGGTCACCAGCGTCTGGATGCCCTCGAGCCGCTCCAGCAGGCGGCAGCGCCTGCCGGGGTCCAATTCGCTCATCACGTCGTCGAGCATCAGCACGGGCCACTCCCCCAGTTCCTCGCGCATCACGCCCAACTCTGCCAGCCGCATCGACAGCGCTGCGGTGCGCTGCTGGCCCTGCGAGCCGAACGCCCGCACGTCGCGCCCGTCGACCAGCAGCGCCACATCGTCGCGATGGGGACCGACCGACGTCGTCATGCGGCGCACATCGCCCTCCCGCGCCGCAAACAGCGCTTCCATGCACGCGCGCGCGTCGTCGCCGTCCGCGTCCACGTTTGGGCGGTACGCCACGCTCAGGACTTCGCGCCCGCCGGCGATGTCGCGGTGCGTCTCCCCCGCCGCGCGCGACAGCCGCGCCACATAGGCGCGCCGCTGCCGCATCAGCTCCGCCCCCGAGGCGGCAAGCTGCTCGTCCCACGAATCCAGCGTCGCCAGCAGCGATGGATTGACCGCCGCCGCGCGCAGCAGCTCATTGCGCTGCCGGAGCGCGCGGTTGTAGCGCTGCATTGCATAGTAATACGCCGGGCGCAGCTGTGCCAGCGCCATATCCACGAAGCGGCGGCGCTCCGCGGGACCGTCCTTCACCGTGCGCAGATCCTCCGGCGAGAACAGCACGCCCGTCACGTGTCCCATCAGCTCGCCCGAGCGCGAAACCTCCTGCCCCGCGATCAGGATGCGCCGCCGCCCAGCCAGCGGCAGCTGGATCTCCACCTCGTGGCTGCCGTCGCGGCGCTCGGCGCGAATCTGCACGTCCGCCGCCTCCGCGCCCCAGCGCACCAGTTCGCGGTCCTGCCGCGTGCGGTGCGACCTGCCCGTGCACGTCAGGTAGACCGCCTCGAGCAGGTTCGTCTTTCCCTGCCCGTTGTCCCCCAGCAGCACCGTCACGCCCTTGCAGGGCGCAAGCGCGCAAGCGGCATAGTTCCGGTAATTCCTGAGCTGCAGCTCCACCACGCGCACCGTCTCACCCCCTGCTCGCCGCATCCGTCTCACAAAGCCCTGTCTGCGCTTCAGGCGCCGCCCATTCGGCGCGATTCCCCGTCACAGGGCGCGGGGGAGGGCCCGCCCTTTGTCAGGGAAGCCCTCCCCCGCCGTCTTTTCGCTTTCTCCGCTCTCGCCGTCACTTCTTGCGCGCTTCCAGCTTCTTGCGCGCCTCGGTGCCGAGCACCTTCTTGCGCATGCGGATGGACTTGGGCGTGATCTCGACGAGCTCGTCGTCGGCGATAAACTCCATCGCCTCCTCCAGCGTGGGAATGTGCACGCCGGTGATCTTGAGCGCCTCCTCGGCGGCGGCGGAGTTGCGGCTGTTGGTCATGTGCTTCTTCTTGCAGACGTTGACGTCGATGTCGCCCGGGCGGGAATTGCGACCGATGATCATGCCCGTGTAGACCTTGGTGCCCGCCTCGATGAACAGTTCGCCGCGGTCCTGAATGTTAAACAGCGCGTAGCTGGTGGCGACGCCGTCCTCCCAGGCGACGAGCGCGCCGGAGTTGCGCGTGGGAATGTCGCCCTTGTACGGCTCGTAGCACTCGAACACGGCGCTCATGACGCCCTCGCCGTGGGTGTCGGTCAAAAACTCGCTTCGATAGCCGAACAGGCCGCGCGAGGGCACAATGAACTCCAGGCGCATGCGGTTCTCGCCGTGCATGGCGACCAGCGTGCCGCGGCGGCGGCCGATCTTGTCGATCACGCTGCCGGAATACTCGGTGGGCACGTCGCAGACGAGGCGTTCCATCGGCTCGCACCTCTCGCCGTCGATGGTCTTGTAGATGACCTCCGGCTTGGTGACGGCGAACTCGTAGCCCTGGCGGCGCATGGTCTCGATGAGGAGGGACAGGTGCAGCTCGCCGCGACCATAAACGCGGAAGGCGTCGGTGCTGTCGGTCTCCTCGACGCGCAGGGAAACGTCCGTCAGCGCCTCGCGCTCGAGGCGCCCACGCAGGTGGCGGGAGGTGACGAACTGCCCTTCGGTGCCGGCGACCGGGCTGTCGTTGACGCAGAAGGTCATGGAGATGGTCGGCTCGTCGATCTTGACGAACGGCAGCGGCTCCGCCATCGCCGGATTGCAGACCGTGTCGCCGATGAGCAGGTCCGGGAAACCGGAAATGGCGACGATGTCGCCCACGGACGCCGATTCGGCGTTGACGCGCTTCAGGCCGTCGAACGTGTACAGCCCCGCCAGCCGCGCCGGCGCGGACACGAACGACGATCCGTACACGCAGCGAATCGCCGTCTGGCCCGCCTGAATCGTGCCGCGCTCGATGCGTCCGACGCCGATGCGTCCGACGTAGTCGTTGTAGTCGATCGTGGAGATCAGCAGCTGCAGCGGCTGATCCGGATCGCCCGAGGGCGCGGGAATGTGCGAGAGGATGCAGTCGAACAGCGGCCTGAGGTCCCTGCCGGGGTTCTTCCAGTCGTCCGTCGCCGTGCCGGTGCGACCGGAGGCGAACAGGATCGGGCTGTCGAGCTGCTCGTCGGTGGCGTCGAGCTCCATGAGCAACTCGAGCGTCTCGTCCACGACCTCCTCGCAGCGCGCGTCCGGGCGGTCCATCTTGTTGATGACGATGATGACCTTCAGGTTGAGTTCCAGCGCCTTCTTGAGCACGAAGCGCGTCTGCGGCATCGGTCCCTCAAACGAGTCCACCAGCAGCAGCACGCCGCTGACCATCTTCAGCACGCGCTCGACCTCGCCGGAGAAATCGGCGTGACCGGGCGTGTCGACGATGTTGATCTTCACGCCGTTGTAGTGCACGGCGGTATTCTTGGACAAAATCGTGATGCCGCGCTCGCGCTCCAGATCGTTGGAGTCCATGACGCGGTCGGCGACCTGCTGGTTGGAGCGGAACACGCCGCCCTGCTTGAGCATCTCGTCCACGAGCGTGGTCTTGCCATGGTCGACGTGGGCGATGATGGCGATGTTGCGAATGTCCTCTCGAACGATGTTCACGGTAAAAAACCTCTTCCCATGCAGTTTGTTTGGCAGCCGCCGGGCAATGCGCGCCCGGCGCGATCAGAATTCCATCTCGTCGGCGACCATGCGGTCGGCGGTCTCGGCGAGCACGAGCCCTTCGTTGTTCTCCATTGCCAGGCGGATGCTCCACTCGTTTTCAAACATCAATACGCTTCGCCCTGCGCGGTCGATGGCGACGGCGGTGGTGGAGGTCAGCCTGAGCCGGTCGACGGGCTTGGGCGTCTCCACCACCCAGCGCACGAAGCGGAACGGCAGCACCTCGCGCACGATATCGACGTTGTACTCGCTCTTCAGGCGGTACTCGAGCACGTCCATCTGCAGCACGCCGACCACGCCGGCGATCATCTCCTCGCGACCGATGTTCGGGCGCTTGAAGGTCTGAATCGCGCCCTCCTGCGAGAGCTGATTGACGCCCTTCAGGAACTGCTTGCGCTTCATCGAGTCCTCGGGCGATACGCGGCAGAAGTATTCCGGCGCGAACAGCGGGATGCCGGAATAGCGCACCGGTGCGCCGGTGCACAGCGTGTCGCCCAGCCGGAAGATGCCGGGATCGAACAGGCCGATGATGTCGCCGGGATAGGCGACGTCCACCGTCTCGTGTTCCTGCGCCATGAACGCCTGCGGCTGCGCGAGCTTGACGCGGGCGTTGGACGACGAGTGCCACACCGTCATGCCCTTTTCAAACACGCCCGAGCACACGCGCATGAACGCCAGCCGGTCGCGGTGCGCGGGGTTCATGTTCGCCTGAATCTTGAAGATGAAGCCCGTGAACTTGTCGTCGTCGGGCTGGATCAGGCCGGCGTCCGCCTTGCGCGGCGTGGGCGGCTGGGTGTAAGTCAGAAAGCGCTTCAGGAACGGCTCGACGCCGAAGTTGTTGGTGGCGGAGCCGAAGAACATCGGCGTCAGCTGACCGGCGAGCACCTTGCCCAGATCGAACGGGTCGCCCGCCACGTCGAGCAGTTCGACGTCCTCGACGAGCTTGTCGTAGTAGTCCCTGCCGATGACCTGCGCGCAGTCGGGATCGTCAAACGATACCGTGCGCACCTCGACCTGCGTCTGACCGTGGTCGCCGCCGCGATAGAGCTCAATCTGGCGCGTGTCGCGGTGGTAGACGCCCTTGAAGTCGCCGTGAATGCCGATCGGCCAGTTCACCGGGCACGAGCGGATGCCCAGCACCTGCTCGATCTCCTCCATCAGCTCGAACGGATCGCGCCCGGCGCGGTCCATCTTGTTGACGAACGTAAAGATGGGAATCGAGCGCAGACGGCAGACCTTGAACAGCTTGATCGTCTGCTCCTCGACGCCCTTGGCGTTGTCGATGAGCATCACGGCGCTGTCCGCCGCCACGAGCGTGCGGTAGGTGTCCTCGGAGAAGTCCTGATGACCGGGCGTGTCGAGTATGTTGATGCGGTAGCCGTCGTAGTCGAACTGCATCGCCGACGAGGTCACGGAGATGCCGCGCTGCTTCTCGATCTCCATCCAGTCGGAGGTCGCGTGCCGCGCCGCCTTGCGCGCCTTGACGGAACCCGCCTGCCGGATCGCGCCGCCGTAGAGCAGCAGCTTTTCCGTCAGCGTGGTCTTGCCGGCGTCCGGATGCGAAATGATGGCGAATGTGCGCCTGCGCGCCACCTCGCGCTTGAGCTCTGGATGTTCCATGATGGTTCCTCCTCAATAATCCAATTTCGCGTCTCGGGCGGGCGTCAGTGCGGAACGATTCGCCGTGCGGTCATGCGCGTCTCCTCCTGAGCATAAATTCGTACCTTATATTGTAGTATTTGCCTCGCGGGCGTGTCAATCCCAGTTCGACAAGGTTTGCGTTAATTTGTATTCTGTGGTAAAATGAACGAAACGGGCCGCAGCGCCCGTTTCTCCCCAAAGTTCATCCACGAAAGGAGCGTTTCCCATGCGTCATCCCGAATTCTTGCAGGCCATCCTCGAGCGCCGCAGCTATCGCGGCCGCTATGCCGACGCGCCCGTGCCGCGCGAGGATCTGCGCGCCATCCTCGAGGCGGGGCTCGCCGCGCCGTCGGGCTGCAACAAGCAGACCACATCGCTCATCGCCGTCGACGAGCCCGCGCTGCTCTCCGATCTGAAAGCACTGCTGGGCGCGCCCTCGTGCGCAACCGCGCCGACCATCATCTGCGTGCTGACCCGGCCGATCATCGCCTATGGCGACCGCACCTACTTCGTGCAGGACTACGCCGCCGCCATCGAGAACATGCTGCTCGCCATTCGCGCGCTGGGATACGAGAGCTGCTGGTACGAAGGCCGCGTCACCGACGGCGACATCGGCGACCGCATGGCGAAGCGCCTCGGCGTGCCGGACGGCTACCGTCTGGTCTGCGCGCTGCCGGTTGGCGTCGCCGCCGAAGCGCCCGCCGCGCCCAAGAAAAAGCCCTTCGCCGAGCGCGCGTGGTTCAACGGCTTCGGCGCAAAAGAATGAAAGGAGCGTTTCCCATGACAGAATATGAAGTGCTGGTCGAAACCATCAATCCCTGCGGCGGCGACCGCCATTCTACAAAGGAATTCATTGACGTCGAGACCGA
>CALVPU010000139.1 GCA_944353735.1 uncultured Eubacteriales bacterium
GACAGCATATGATTTTCTTGAAGGAGGAAACAACCATGCTTGATCCCACCATCTACAAGGACTGGCAAATCGCTGAAGAGGCCGAGAAGACGCTGCCCAGCGTTGACTACTTCCGCGAGAAGTTGGGCTTGCTGCCCGAGGAGATCATCCCCTACGGCAAGACCCCGAAGCTGGACTTTATCAAGATCATGAAGCGCCTGAAGGACAAGCCCGACGGCAAGTTCATCGAGGTCACCGCCATCACCCCCACGCCTCTGGGCGAGGGCAAGTCCACCGTCTCGCTGGGCCTGATCGAGGGTCTTGGCAAGCTGGGCAAGAACGTTGGCGGCGCGCTGCGCCAGCCTTCCGGCGGCCCGACCATGAACATCAAGGGCACGGCGGCCGGCGGCGGCAATGCCCTGCTGATCCCGATGACCGAGTTCTCGCTTGGCCTCACCGGCGATATCAACGACATCATGAACGCCCACAACCTCGCAATGGTCGCGCTCAACGCCCGCATGCAGCATGAGCGCAACTACTCTGACGAGGAGCTCGCCAAGCGCAACCTCAAGCGCCTGGACATCGACCCCAAGCGCGTCGAGATGGGCTGGGTGCTCGACTTCTGCGCGCAGGGCCTGCGCAACATCATCATCGGCATCGGCGGTCCGAAGGACGGCTTCCTGATGGAGAGCAAGTTCGGCATTGCCGTCAGCTCTGAGCTGATGGCCATCCTCGCCGTCGCGCGCGACCTGAAGGATCTGCGCGAGCGCATCGGCAAGATCGTCGTCGCCTACAACCGCAAGGGCGAGCCCGTCACCACCGAGGACCTCGAGGTCGCCGGCGCGATGACCGCCTGGATGCGCAACACGATCAACCCGACCATGTGCTACACCGTCGAGCATCAGCCCGTGCTCATCCATGCCGGTCCGTTCGCGAACATCGCTATCGGCCAGAGCTCCGTCATCGCGGACCGTCTGGGCCTGAAGCTGTTCGACTATCACGTCACCGAGTCCGGCTTCGGCGCCGACATTGGCTTCGAGAAGTTCTGGAACGTCAAGACCCGCCTGTCTGGTCTGACCCCGAACGTCTCCGTGCTGGTCGCTACCATCCGCGCGCTGAAGATGCATGGCGGCGGACCGAAGGTTGTCGCCGGCCGCCCGTTGCCCGAGGAGTACACCAAGGAGAACCTCGAGCTGCTCGAGAAGGGCTGCGCGAACCTGTTCCACCATGTCGCGACCGTCAAGAAGTCCGGCATCAACCCGGTGGTCTGCATCAACCGCTTCTACACCGATACCGACGCCGAGGTTGCGCTGATCCGCAAGCTGTGCGCTGAGCAGGGCGTTCGCTGCGCGATGTCCGAGCATTGGCGCTACGGTGGCGAGGGCGCCATCGAGCTCGCCAAGACCGTCATCGAGGCCTGCGAGGATCCGGTGGACATCAAGTTCCTGTATCCGCTGGAGATGCCGCTGCGCGAGCGCGTCGAGCGCATCGCCAAGGAAGTCTACGGCGCGGACGGCGTCGACTGGGCGCCTCTGGCGGTCGAGAAGGCGAAGCGCTTTGAGAGCGATCCGAAGTACAACGACTACTGCACGATGATGGTCAAGACGCACCTGTCGCTGAGCCACGATCCGGCGCTCAAGGGCGTGCCGAAGGGTTGGCGTCTGCCCATCCGCGACATCCTCGAGTACGGCGGAGCCAAGTTCCTCTGCCCGATGGCCGGCACCATCAGCATGATGCCCGGCACGGCTTCCGATCCGGCGTATCGCCGCGTGGACGTCGACACCGAGACGGGCGAGGTCTCCGGTCTGTTCTAAGATAACGGTCCCCGCCGAGGCGCGCCGCGCCTTGGCGGGATCACAAGCGTATGGGTGACAGAAATGTCACCCATATTTCGGATAGACGGCTGTCCGGCGCGTCGTGCAGGCAGCCACAGTGAACGCGGCATCGCGCCGCTGAAGGAGAATGGATATGGATTTTACCCAGAAATCTTGTAGGGAATTTGTGGAAGTGCTCGCTTCCAACGCGCCCGTTCCGGGCGGCGGCGGCGCGGCGGCGCTGGTGGGCGCCATTGGCACGGCACTGGGCAACATGGTCGGCTCGCTGACGGTTGGCAAGAAGAAGTACGCCGACGTCGAGGCGGAGATCATCGCCCTGAAGGCGAAGTGCGACGGCCTGCAGAAGGATCTGCTCGATCAGGTGCCGGCGGATGCGGTCGGCTTTGAGCCGCTGGCGAAGGCCTACGGCATTCCCAAGGACAATCCGGATCGCGATCGCATTCTCGAAGAAGCGACGATCGTCGCCTGCGAAGTGCCGATGAAGATCCTGGAGCTGTGCTGCGAAGCCATCGAGGCCATCGGCGTGTTCGCGGCGAAGGGATCGCGCTTGGCGGTCTCGGATGCGGGCTGCGGCGCGGTGTGCTGCAAGGCGGCGCTGCAGAGCGCGTCGCTGAACGTGTTCATCAATACCAAGAGCCTGAAGAATCGCGAAATCGCCGAGGAAATGAACGCCAAAGCCAACGGCATGCTGGACAAGTACTGTGCGATGGCGGATGAGATCTTTGCCGGCGTGCGCGCCAATTTTTTCTGAAACGAGAGCTGGAGGTTGTGACCATGGCGAAACTGTTACTGGGCAAGGAAGTTACCGCCGCGCTGAACGAGAAGCTGCAGAAGCAGGCGGCTGAACTGAAGGCGAAGGGCGTCACGCCGACGCTGGGCATTCTCCGCGTGGGCGAAAATCCGAGCGACCTTTCGTATGAGAGCGGCGCCACGAAGCGCGCGGAACTGATCGGCGTGGACGTGAAGAAGTTCGTCCTGCCGGAGGATGTCACCAAGGAGGCGCTGATTGCGCAAATCGAGGCGCTCAACGCTGACGACTCCATCCACGGCGTGCTGATGTTCCGCCCGCTGCCGAAGCACCTCAAGGCGGACCAGAACGAGATCTGCAACAAGCTCGACCCGAGCAAGGACGTCGACTGCATGACCGATCTGTCCAACGCGGGCGTGTTTGAGGGCCGCAGCGATCTCGGCTTTGCGCCGTGCACGCCGCAGGCCTGCATGGAGATCCTCGACTACTACGGCATCGATTGCAAGGGCAAGAACGCCGTGGTCATCGGTCGCTCGCTGGTCGTCGGCAAGCCCGCTGCGATGATGCTGATGGGCAAGAACGCGACGGTCACCGTTTGCCATACCAGAACGGTCAACACCGCCGAGATCGCGCGCGGCGCGGACATCCTCGTTTCTGCCGCGGGTGTTCTGGGTTCCCTGACGAAGGACTTCGTCCGCCCTGGACAGGTCGTCATCGACGTTTCGATCAACTGGGATCCGGAGAAGGTCAACAGCAAGGGCGGCAAGGGTGCCATCGCGGGCGACGCCAAGTTCGACGAAGTCGAGCCAATCGTCGAGGCGATCACGCCGGTGCCCGGCGGCGTCGGCTCGGTCACCACGTCGGTGCTGATCGGTCACGTCATCGAGGCTGCGATTCGCAAGGCTGGCAAGTAATACAATGCGCAAACCGCCCTGCAAACTCCGTTCTGCGGGGCGGTTTGCGTTCCTTTCATGGGGGAGGAGATACGTATGAACCTAGATCGTTTGCGCAAGCAGAGCAGCAGCTGGATGATTCGCTCCGTGTTGTGCTTTTTCACGCTCGCCTTTTATATCGGAGCGCTCTGCGCGCCGGACCTCAATGAGATCTTCAGCGGCTTTGCGCGCATCGTGACGAATCCGGCGCAGCTGACGAAGGACTACTTCCGACCCGAGATCGGCAGCATTTCCGGCGCGTTCTTCAATACGGCGCTGGTGGGCACGGTGTG
>CALVPU010000140.1 GCA_944353735.1 uncultured Eubacteriales bacterium
GGAGCTGGGCGAGCCGGACGCTTCCGGACGCCGCCGCCCGATCGTCAAGGAAGGCAGCGAGTTCACGCTGGACATTGACACGATGATCATGGCGCTGGGCACCAGCCCGAACCCGCTGATCCGCTCCACCACGCCGGGCCTCGACGCCGACAGGCACGGCTGCATCATCACCAAGGGCGAAGACGGCCTGACCAGCCGCGAAGGCGTCTATGCCGGCGGCGACGCCGTCACCGGCGCGGCGACCGTCATCCTCGCGATGGGCGCGGGCAAGAACGCCGCCGCCGCCATCGACGAATACATCAAGGGCAAGAAGTGACCATCGCCCGCCAAGGAGAGCCAGCCGTTTCCGGCTGGCTCTCGACATTTTCTGGCACCTGTGCGCAGGCGCCGGGAAACGATTTGAGCGGCGCTCCCAAAGGGGAACGCCGCTCGACTTATGGAAATGCCGCTTGCGGGAAAATTACTTCTCCCACGGGAAGACGTACTGCGTCAGGCCGAGCTCATCGCGCACGGCGGTGATTTCCTTCTGGACGCTCTCGTTGATCGGCACGCCGTCCTTGCGCGCCAGACGGATCTCGTACTCCTTCTCGCCCGCGGTGTAGATGCGCTCGGCGCCGGGCGCCTTCTTGGAGGCGCGCATGGAGCGCATGATGTCGCCGGTCTTCTTGCGGCAGATATCCTCGCCGAGGAAGTGGTTCGTGTCGATGGCGATGAAGAAGTGACCGAGGTGGTACTTGCACTTCTGACCGTTCTCATCGACGCCGTTGAGCGCCTTGCCGTACTGACCGTCCTGCAGCACGCAGGAGAGCAGCTCCACGAACAGCGCAAAGCCATAGCCCTTGTAGCCGCCCAGCGCTTCGCCGATGCCGCCCAGCGTGGTCAGCGCCGCCGTACCCTTGCGGATGCGCTTGAGCGCCACGCCCGCATCGCCGGAAACCGGCTCGCCGTCGTCGCCGACGATCGTGCCCGGATGGACGTCCTCGCCGATGCGCTCGTAGTACTCGATCTTGCCGTTCTGGGTGATCGAGGTCGCGGCATCAAAGTTGAAGTCGAACGGCTCGTCGCTCGGCACGCCCAGCGTGAAGGGGTTGGTGCCGAACATGCCCTCAACGCCCCAGGTCGGCGCGACGGACGGGCGCGCGTTGGTGCCGGTCATGCCGATGCAGCCCTGCTTGGTGGCCATGGAGGTGTAGTAGCCCGCGATGCCGTAATGGCAGGAATTGCGGACGACGACCATGCCCATGCCATACTCCTTCGCCTTGTCGATCGCCATCTGCATGGACTTGTAGCCGATGACCTGACCCATGCCGTCGTGACCGTCGACCACCGCGGTGGTGGGGGTCTCCTTCACGATTTCGAAGTTCGTGACGGGGCTCTGGATGCCGGCCTTGATGCGGTCGAGATAGATGGGCTTAAAGCGGTTGACGCCGTGAGACTCGATGCCGCGCTTGTCGCTCTCGAGCAGCACGTCGGCGCAGATCTCGGCGTCCGCACGCGGGATGCCGTAGCCGACGAACGCGTCCACCACGAAGTTGGTAATGGTCTTCCAATCCACAATCGACTTGTTGACTGCCATGGAAACTCCTCCTTTGATTCTTGGCACAAAAAGAGAGAAGCACAGCGCGCGCAGAAGCCCAAGCTCCAGCGTAACGGCCGCCTCTCTCATCTCTGCTGCCTGATGGAAATAGTATAGCACACTTCCCGGAATATTACAAGGGGAAATGTCAAAGTTTCCATAAAATCGGAGTTTCTCCGCCGCAATCCGCACCGCGATGACAAAAAAACAACCCGGGTCCTTCTCGACCCGGGGAACTGCGCAGCGCCCGAACGCTTACCGCGCTTCCCTTTGTGCAAAAGCGCGGACGCGCTTGGTCGCGCTCGCGGACGTCGCCCGCTTGTCGCTGGTGAGCATATTGGTAAACCAATCTCTCAGCTCGGGCGTACCGACATCCTCGGAAAGCCGCCGGGGCAGGTTCTGCGTGTTCATGGTCACGAGCATCTGGAACATGTTTCGTCCTCCTCTGCCTTGTATTTGGGTTCCCCTCGGAACCACGGACATCATACACGCCCGCCATCCGCCCGTCAAGCAATTTTGGCGATAATCCAGAAACTTTACAGTTCGTTTTCAGTCCGTTTGCCGTTTCGTCACGCCTTGCGCAAAGAATCCCTCCGGCGCGGCGCGCCGGAGGGAGAAGCCAGCCGCAAGGATCAGTGGAACAGCGACGACGCCGCGAAGATCGCGGACATCAGCGACGCCACCAGCGACACGACCGTGATCTGCGTGTTGATCGACGGGCCCGCGGTATCCTTGAACGGATCGCCGACGGTATCGCCCACGACCGCCGCCTTGTGCGCCTCAGAGCCCTTGCCGCCCTCGTTGCCCGCTTCGACGTACTTCTTGGAGTTGTCCCACAGACCGCCGGCGTTGGACATGAACAGCGACAGCAGCAGGCCGCTGACGATGTTGCCCATGAGGAAGCCGCCGATGGCGAGCGGACCGCCGATGAAGCCGACCAGCAGCGTGGCGACGATCGCCATCAGGCCCGCGGGAATGAGCTCCCTGAGCGCGCCGGAGGTGGCGATGTTGATGCAGCGGTCGTACTCGGGCTTGACGCCGGGCTTGCCCTCGCGCAGGCCGCGGATCTCGCGGAACTGGCGATGGATCTCGGCGACCATGCGCTGGGCGTTCTTGTCGACGCCGAGGATCAGCATCGCCGAGAACACGGCGGGAATCGCCGCGCCGATCAGCAGGCCGAAGAACACGACGGGGTTCATGATGTCGAAGCCGGTGATCAGCTCGCGCCCGAGCGCCTGCAGCGCCACGTTCGCTTCGGACATGTAGGCGCCGAGCAGGGAGATGACGGTCAGACCGGCGGCGCCGATGGCGAAGCCCTTGGTGACCGCCTTGACGGTGTTGCCGGCGCTGTCGAGCTCGTCGGCGATGCGGATGGTGTCCTCGCCGAGGCCGCCCATCTCCGCCAGACCGCGGGCGTTGTCGACGATCGGACCGTAGGCGTCGTTGGAAATGATCATGCCGACGATGGAGAGCATGCCGACAGCCGCCATGGCGATGCCAAACAGCGCGTACTGCGTGCCGAGCGGCTCGCAGATCTTGTACGCGGCGAGCGCGGACACGGCGATGCCGATCATGGCGGGCAGCGCGGAGATGAAGCCGTAGGAGACGCCGGAGAGCACCGTAAACGCCGAACCGGAGCGCGATGCGTGCGCGACGCGCTGCACGATGGGCTTGGTGTCGTCGGTGAAGTAGTCCGTGGTCAGGCCGATGATCACGCCGACCACGAGGCCGACCGTAGAGGCGCCCCAGATGCGCCAGGAGAAGCCCTCAAACAGCAGCGTCGCCAGCGCGGTGAGCACCACGAACACGCCGGAGGTGACGTAAGTCGAGGAGTTGAGCGCCTTCGTCGGCGTGCCGCCCTTGCCAATGCGGGCGGTGGCAATGCCGATGATCGAGGCGATCAGGCCGAGCGCGGCGTACATGAACACCATCGCCACGTTCGCCAGCTGCGCCGTCGCCGTGCCCGTCGCCGCTTCCAGCGAGGTCGCCAGCACCAGCGCGGAGGTCATGGCGGCAACGTTCGAGTCGAACAGGTCGGCGCCCATGCCCGCGACGTCGCCGACGTTGTCGCCGACGTTGTCCGCGATGACAGCGGGGTTGCGCGGGTCGTCCTCGGGAATGCCGAGCTCGACCTTGCCGGTCAGGTCGGCGCTGACGTCGGCGGTCTTGGTGAAGATGCCGCCGCCCGCCTTGGCAAACAGCGCCAGCGAGCTCGCGCCGAACGAGAAGCCCAGCGAGATCGTCGTGTCGCCGAAGAGCAGCAGCACGCCCGCCACGCCGAACAGGCTGATGCCGACGACCGCGAGGCCCATCACGGCGCCGCCGCGGAAGCCGATCAGGAACGCCGGCTCAATGCCCTTCTGCGCCGCTTCCGCCGAGCGCCCGTTGGACGACGTGGCGACGATGATGCCCATCTTGCCCGCGATGGCGGACAGCACCGTGCCCGCGATGTAGGCGACGACCATGGACAGGTTCTTGGTCGCCTCGAACTCCGCGCTCCAGATCGGGTTGGGCAGGAAGATAAACAGCAGCACCGCCGCCACCGCCGCAAAGATGGCGAGGATGCGGTATTCTTTGCGCATGAACGTGTTCGCGCCCGCCTTGATCAGCGCCGACACCTCGCGAATGGTGCGGTTTTCCACCGGTTGGCGCTTGACCCACAGGTGCAGATAGACTGCGAACGCGAGGGCGAGCACGACCGAGAAGAACGCGACGCAGTAGATGAGTGGCATACTGGCATCCATTTTTTCATACCTCCCAAACTTCCCCATTTTAGAATCATTTTATCAGCTGTCACGAAATTTGTCAATGCTTTCCAGCGCTTTTCCCATCTTTTTTATGGAAATTCCGCGCAAAAAATGAACACAGCGCCAGCAAAGCGGCGCAAACCGCATTCCTTTTTAGAAAATTTACAAAATTGTCCGCGCGGCGGGCGTTTCATTTCCGGGGATTGTATAGTATAATATCGTCGGAAAGTTATTTCCGAATGACAACGACCGTTTGCAACATAACGATGGAAAGGACCCTGCAATGTCTGTCAAGAGAACCAGTATCGGCGGTCAGGCCCTGCTCGAAGGCATCATGATGCGCGGACCGAAGGTTTCCGCCATGGCCGTGCGCGATCCCGAGGGCAAGATCGTCCTCGAGGAGCATCCTACCCGCGGCACAAACCGCGCCAAGTTCTTCAAGCTGCCCATCATCCGCGGCATCTTCAACATGATCGACTCGCTGACCGCCGGCTACAAGTACCTGATGCGCTCGGCGGAGATCTGCGGCGCGGACGCCGAGGAGGAAAAGCGCAAGCGCGAAAATCCCAAGTGGTATGACGCGCCCATCGTCGACAAGCTGCTGATGCCGGTGGCGACGATTCTGGCGGTGGTGCTGGCGGTGGCGCTGTTTTTCTGGCTGCCGATGCAGCTGTACACGTGGCTGGAAGCGGCGCTGCCCGGCATCGCCGGTCACTACTTTCTGCGGGCCGTGTTCGAGGGCGTGCTGCGCATCCTCATCTTCGTCGGCTACGTCTGGGCAACCTCGCTGATGAAGGACATCCACCGCACCTATCAGTACCACGGCGCCGAGCACAAGACGATCTTCTGCTACGAGGCGGGGCTGCCGCTGACGGTGGAGAACGTGCGCGTGCAGCGGCGCTTCCACCCGCGCTGCGGCACGTCGTTTCTGATTCTGGTGCTGCTGGTGAGCATCGTGGTGTCGATGTTCGTGCGCATCGACAACGTGCCGCTGCGCATGCTGGTGAAGCTGCTGCTGCTGCCGCTGATCGTCGGCATCGGCTACGAGCTGATCAAGCTCGCCGGTCGCAGGGACAACTGGCTGACGCGGATCATCTCCGCGCCGGGCATCGCGCTGCAGCACCTGACGGTATTCGAGCCGGACGACGGCATGATCGAGTGCGCCATCGCCGCGATGGAGAAGGTCATTCCCGAAGACGGCAGCGACACGTGGTGATCCGCCCACGGGCACAGATTCCGCGCACAGCGCGCGGATGAAAATGTGAGGCTGAAAAATATGAAGAAAAAGCGGGGCATTCCCCCGGAAAAGCGCAGGAAATACGACCATTCCGACGGTCGCAAGCGCGTGATCTGGCTGCCGCTGCTGGCGCTGGCGCTGACGCTGGTCGTCGAGGGGCTCAACCGCGGCAGCGTCTCCGCGCTGGCGCGCTATGTGACGACGCATCCCCTTTATTTCCTCTACAATTGGCTGATCATACTGACGACGCTGACGTTCTCGGAGCTGTTCAAGCGCCGCAAGTCGGTGCTGTACACCACCTGCGTCGTCTGGGTGGCGCTCGGCATCGCGGAGTTCCTCGTCGTGCGCGAGCGCACGCAGCCGTTTACGAGCATGGACATCCTCATGCTCGGCGACGCCATCACGCTGACGACCATCTACTACACATGGCCGCAGATCATCCTCATGTTCGGCAGCATCTTTCTGGCAATCGTGCTGGTGATCTGGATGATCACGCGCCTGCCGCGCCGCCGCC
The DNA here is from genome assembly GCA_944353735.1 of uncultured Eubacteriales bacterium. Lineage (GTDB taxonomy): Bacteria > Bacillota > Clostridia > Christensenellales > Aristaeellaceae > Faecivicinus. The sequence continues at coordinate 6,075 of CALVPU010000140.1, forward strand.
ACGTCAACTACACGCTGTCGCTGTCGGTGTTCTGCGGCATGGTGACGCTGTGCTTCTGCCTGTGCACGCTCGGCGTGTACTTCGGCTACTATCCGCGCTACTTCGACAACCTCGTCAACGCCTACGACGAGTATGGTTTCGCCACCTGCTTCGCCTTCACCTTCGGCGACATGGGCGTCGCCAAGCCGTCGGCGTATTCCACCGAGACGGTCACCGACATCATCGACGAGATCGACGACGCCGCGCCGCAGCCCACCGCGCAGCCGCAGCCGCACGTGTTCGACGAGGACGACGACCTCGCCCATCCCAACATCATCTACGTGCAGCTGGAATCGCTGTTCGACGTCAACACCATCATCGGCTCGTCCTATTCCGAGGACCCGACGCCCAACTTCAACCGCCTCAGCCACGAGTTCCCCAGCGGCGAGCTCTACGTGCCCTCCATCGGCGGCGGCACCGCGAACACGGAGTTCGAGGTGCTCTCGGGCATGAACATCGACTTCTTCGGCGCCGGCGAATATCCCTACAATACCATTCTGCGCGAAACCACCTGCGAGACGATCGCCTACGACCTCAAGGCGCTGGGCTACTCGACCACCGCCATGCACAACCACAACGCCACCTTCTACAGCCGCAACGAGATCTACGCCCAGCTCGGCTTCGACCGCTTTGATTCGCTGGAGTACATGCCCTACGTCACCTACACGCCCGTCGGCTGGGCGGAGGACACCGTGCTCACCGGCGAAATCCTCAAGGCGCTCGACGCCACCGAATCGCGCGACTTCGTCATGGCGATCACCGTAGAGTCCCACGGCAAGTACGACGAAAACTACGTCTATCAGGAGGGCGACCCGGTCGTGCAATCGCTGCCGGAGCAGATTGATCAGGCGAAGTTCAGCAGCTACCTGCACCTCATTCACGCCACCGACGCCTTTCTCGGCGAACTCATCGACGCCCTTGAGCTCTACGACGAGCCGGTCGTCTGCGTGTTCTACGGCGATCATCTTCCCTCCACCGACCTGACCGCCGATATCCTCACCACCAACAACCTCTACGCCAGCCGCTATGTCATCTGGAACAACTTCGGCGCGGAGTTTGAGGCGCCCGACCTGCAGGCGTACCAGCTCAGCGCCTCGCTGCTCGAACAGCTCGGCATCCCCGGCGGCGTCATCGCCAAGTATCACCAGTCCTACGCGACCGGCTGTACCGATCAGGAATACCTCGACAACCTCGAGATGCTCCAGTACGACCTGCTCTACGGCGATCGCAGCGGCTATGAAAACGGCGAAAACCCCTACGCGCCGACCGACCTGCAGATGGGCATCCTGCCCATCGAGATCACCAGCGCCTCAAACCTCTACGGGCGCGTGCTCGTCAACGGGCGCAACTTCACCGAGTACAGCGTCATACTCGTCGACGGCACCCCCTACGAAACCGCCTTCATCAGCTCCGCCCAGATCGTCGCCATCGTTCCCCGCACCACGCCCGTCGCCGAAATCGCCGTCGCGCAGATCGCGGCGGACGGCGTCGAGCTCGGTCGCACCGAGCCGTTCGCGCTCGGCGAAGACGCGGGATAGCGGCGGAAGTCCCCTTTCCTTGGCTTTCCCGCCCGGGAATCGGCGCCTGGAGACAGCTTGCGGCTCTTCCCCGACGGAAGAGCCGCAAGCCAAAGGGCTGCAGGGGCAAAGCGCCGAAGCCGCGCGGAGGACCGGCGCAGCTCCGGTCAGACGGAAATCTCGCCGGTAAAGACGGTCTCGGCGGGACCGCGCATCTTCATTTCCCCGTCGGGCAGCCAGCGGATGTGCAGCGTGCCGCCGGGGAGCCGGACGTCGGCTTCGCGATCAAGAAGCCCCAGCGACGCCGCCGCGGCGAGCGAGGCGCAGGCGCCGGTACCGCATGCGAGGGTTTCGCCGTCGCCGCGCTCCCAGACGCGCACGTCGATGCCGCCGTCGCGGATGCGGCAGAACTCGATGTTGGCGCGCGCCGGGAAGGCGGGATGGCGCTCGGCGAGCGGGCCGAGCCGGTAGAAGCGCCCGTCCTCGGGATAGAGGCTGAACGTCACCGCGTGGGGATTGCCCATCGAAACGCAGAAGAACTCCAGCGTTTCGCCGTCCAATTCAAGCGCGACGCGATTGCTGCCGGCAGCGACGGGAATCTGCGCCGGATCGAAGCGCGGCGCGCCCATCCTTGCAGTCACGCCCTCGGGAGCGACGCGCGCGGCGAGCACGCCGGCGAGCGTGTCGATGGTCATCTCCGCGGGCGCATAGCCCTGATCAAAGAGGAATTTGGCGGCGCAGCGCAGACCGTTGCCGCACATCTCCGGTTCGGAGCCGTCGGTGTTGAAGATGCGCATGCGCGCGTCGGCGGCGGGCGAGCGCGTCATCCAAATCAGCCCGTCCGCGCCGATGCCGAAGTGCCGGTCGCAGAGCCTGCGCGCCAGCGCGCCGAAATCAGCCGGTTCCGCCTCGCGAAAGCCGTCGACCACGATAAAGTCATTGCCAGCGCCCTGCATCTTGAAAAATCGCATGGGAAAGACCTCCCGCTGTTTTTTTCCATTATAGCAGACGCCGGCGCGCGCGTAAAGCGCTTTCCGATGAATCGATCCGCACGAGCGGATTGAAATACACAGGAGGATAACGAGATGAAAAAACTGCTTGCCCTTGTCATGGCACTGGCGATGCTGCTGACATTGCCTGCCCTTGCCGAAAACGTCGCCGAGGCACCGGCGCCGGACATCGCCGAACCGGCAACGCCGGACGTCGCCGAGCCCGCGGCGCAGAGTTCTATGGCTCTGACTCCGGACAGCACGCTCTACCGGCTGTCGCTCTACGATCCGACCGTCTATCTCAACGGCACGCCCACGGTGGACCTGACCGGCCTGAACCTCGACTTCGTGCTGGCGGCGACCGACTACGGTCCCCTCGGCGCGCAGATCGAGATGTACACCGGCGAGGACAGCGCCTACGCAACCGGTCTCTACGCCCAGCTGGACCCGCGCGGCGCGACATTTGGCGTCAGCGGCGTGTCGAACAACTATTTTCTGGACCTGACGCAGCTGACCGGCGGTCTCAATCCGTACAGCCTGCTGTCGCTGTTCCCGGTGCGCACGACGATCTCGACGGCGGCAGCGTCGCTCGCCTCCGCGCAGGGCGGCGTGCCGTTCACCTCCGCCGACCGGCTGGAGATGCTCAACGACCTGCTGGCGAGCTACGTCACCGAATCGACCACCGAGGGCGACACCAGCACCCATGCCTTCACC
>CALVPU010000141.1 GCA_944353735.1 uncultured Eubacteriales bacterium
GGCAGCAGGTGAAGGTGCTCGCCGTCTACGCCGGGATCGGCCTCGTGCTTTCCTTTGCCTGCATCAAGAGCGCCAACACGCTGCAATTGGGCGACGAGATGGCCAAGAGCCTCGGCGTCAAGGTCAGTTTAAGCCGCGTTTGCCTTTCGGCGGTATCGGCCTTCCTTGCGGCGGCGACGGTATCCGTGGCGGGCATGATCGGCTTCGTCGGCCTGGTGGTGCCGCACATATCGCGCATACTCGTCGGCTCGGACTACAAGGCCATGCTGCCCACCAGCGTGCTGCTCGGCGCGGACATACTGCTCATCGCCGACACGGTGGGGCGCACCATCGTGCCCGGCATGGAGATCCCCGTGGGCATCGTCATGGCGGTGACGGGCGGGCCGTTCTTCCTCTACATGTTGCGAAAGAAGGGAAGCGTTCGTGGAAATCAGGGCTGAAAAACTGGAGATCGCCTACGGCGACTACACCGCCGTGGCGAACATGGACCTGCGCGTGGAAAAGGGCAAGATCACCAGCATCATCGGTCCCAACGGCTCTGGCAAGTCCACCGTGCTCAAGGGGCTGACGCGGCTTCTGGACTACAAGCGCGGCGCGGTCTGGCTGGACAATCGCAGCATCAAGGACTTCACCCCCAAGGAGCTGGCCTGCCACATCGGCGTGCTGCCGCAGATGCACAGCGCACCGCCGGACTTTCAGGTGCGCGAGCTGGTGGGCTACGGTCGCGTGCCGCACCAGAAGTGGTACGCGCGCCACAGCGAGGAGGACGAAAAGATCATCGACTGGGCCATGCGCGCCACCGGCGTCTGGCCGCTCCGGGAGAAGTCGATCAACGAGTGCTCGGGCGGCGAATCGCAGCGCGTGTGGATCGCCACGGTGCTCACCCAGCAGCCGGAGATTCTCTTCCTCGACGAGCCGACCACCTATCTGGACATCTCCCACCAATTGGAGATGATGCGCCTCATCAAGCGCCTGAACCGCGAAAACGGCATCGGCGTGGTGATGGTGCTGCACGACCTCAGCCACGCGCTGGAGGTCAGCGACTGGATCGTCGTCATCAAGGACGGCGAAAAGTACGACGAGGGCAAGCCCTGCGACGTCATCACCCCAAAGATGATGCGCGAGGTATACGACGTCGAATGCGACATCGTGCGCCTTCCCGGGCGGGAAAAACCCGTCATCGCCTACCGCGAAATATGCTGATGTTTATCAAGAAAGGAAACAAACCCATGAAAAAGCTGCTTTGTGCGCTTCTGTGCGCCCTGCTCGCCCTCGCCGCTTTGCCGGTACTTGCCGAGGAGGCGCCCGTCTTCCTGTTGCGCCAGTCGGATTACATGAAGTCGCTGGGCTATGAGGACGTCGCCCTCGACCACGTGCCCGAGCGCGTCGCCTGCATGACCACCTACCCCTTCCGCACGCTCTACGAGCTGGGCGTGAACTTTGTCGCCGTGGCGGAGACGAGCACGTTTGAGTATCCCGAGGAGATCCAGCCGCTGGTTGTGCCCGCCGTCATGAGCAGCACATTCGACCTCGAGGGCATCGTGGCGCTGGAGCCGGATCTCGTCCTGCTGCCCGACAGCGCCATGGCCACCCACGGCGCGACGCTGCAGGAACTGGGCATCCCCGTGTTCGCCGTGCCCACCAAGGAGCCGGGGCAGGACGTGTACACCACCGTCAAGAACCAGACCGAGGCATATATAGAAGCCTTTGCCCGGGACGACGCGGCGCTCGCCGCCGCCGGGGACATGCGCGCCCGCTTTGCGGCGCTGGATGCGCGCATCGCCGAGGCCAAGGAGCGGTATGCGGGCAAGACCTTCTTCGGCGCGACCTGCGTCAGCGGCACGGACTTCTACATGCAGGCGCAGACGTCCACCGTCAGCTCGATGATGCAGCTGCTGGGCTTCACCAACGTCTACGCCGAGTCCATGGGCGATTCCAACGCGCCCGCCAGCCTCGAGACATTCGCCGAGGTGGAGAGCGACCTGTTCGTGTTCACCTCGCAGGGCACGACCACCGTCGAGGACGCCGAGGCCTTCTGCGCCGAGTGCATGGCGGCGAACCAGGCGCTGTGGGACGTCGTTCCCGCCGTTAGCCGCGGCGACGTGCTCTACCTGCCCTCGGGCTACGTCGTCACCGCCGGGCTCAACATCATCGACAACCTCGGCAACCTCATCGACCTGCTGGACGCGCACTACGCGGCCTGACGGAGGACATAAATGGACGGAAAGCAACTGCTCGCGCAGATGAAGCGCCTGAGCGAAGCGGAGACGATCAAGGACGTGCGCCCGCTGACGGCGGCGATGTTCCCCGGCACCCACTGCCCGCTGATGGGCGCGGCAATGGCTGTGCGCGGCATATCCGACGCGATGATGCTCATCATCGGCACCGATGAATGCACCTACTACACCAAGCACTTCAGCATCCACGCCGACAACTTTGGCGGGCTGAACGGTCGCTGCGTCAGCGTGGCGCTGGACGGACACGACGTGACCTTTGGCTGCGCAAAGAAGGTCGAAGAAGCCTTCGACGAGATGATGGCGGAATATCATCCGCGGGCGGTGTTCCTCGTCACCACCTGCGTTGTGGAAATCATCGGCGACGACATCGACGCCCTCGCCAGTTCACTTTCTGAGCGCTATGACCTGCCGGTAATGACCGTGCACACCGAGCACTTCAAGTGCGAGAACCACCTGCCCGGCGTCGAGCGCACCATGACCGCGTGCTTTGACGTCATGCAGCCCCAGGTCTGCGACGGCAGCGCCAACCTGCTCGGGCAGCGGTTGGGCGACTTTCAGGAGACCGAGCTGTGCGGCGTGCTGCGCGAAGCCGGCGTGCGCGTCGGCCTGCGCCTGCCCTGCGGCTGCAATGTGGAGGACATCCGCAAAGCGCCCGCCGCGAAGGTCAACATCGTCGTGGACGACACTGCGCTGCCGCTGGCGCGCAGGATGCAGCGGGCGTTCGGCACGCCCTACGTGCTGTTTGACAAGTACGTGTCCCCCGCGCGCATCGCCGCCTGCTATCAGACGCTCTTTGACGCGCTGGGGCTGCCGCTGCCCGCCCGCCTTGAAAATCTGCGCGCCGGGGCGGAAGCCGCCTGCGAACAGGCGCGGCGCGAGCTGCGCGGCGTGAGCTACATCTACGGCAACACGCCCTTCCGCTGCTATGAGTTCAACCGCTTCATGGCTGAGGTGGGCATGGTTCCGCAGCTCATCCAGACCAACGCCATCAAGCCCGAGGACGAGGCCGACCGCGAGGCCATACTCGCCCTCTGCGACCCCTACGTGACCAAGACAGCCAACATCGCCCCCTTGCAGTACATCTACGACGCGCTTCACCCGATGCTCTACCTGGGGCACGAGTACGCCGCCCGGCTGCGCGCCAAGGGCATCGCGCTGGTGCGCACGGACGGCGCGGGCAACATGCTCGGCTATGAGGTAACTTCGTTCGTCGTGCGCGCGCTCTGCGCCGCCGCCAAGGAAGCGCGCGCGCTGCGGGAAGGGGGCGCAGCATGAGCCTTTGCCGCTATCTGCCCACGCCCTCCGACCGCATGGGCATCCTCTGGAGCCTTTTGTGCATTGAGGGCAGCGTCGTGCTGGAATACGGTCCCGCGGGCACCACGCATTACAGCGTCAGCCTCTTCGGAAGCCTCGGCGTCGACCAGCAAAACCGCCTGTTCACCACCCACATGAGCGAGGACGACGTGGTCATGGGCGACGTCTCGCGGCTGGAGCGCGCGCTCGTGGAGATCGACGAAGGCTACGCGCCGCGCGTGATCTTCGTGGTCGCCTCGTCCGTCTCCGCCGTCATCGGAACCGACCTGCGCGGCGTGTGCGCCTACATGCAGGAAAAGGTGCGCGCCCGCCTCATCGCCTTTGAGCAGGGCGGCTTCCGCGGCGACTACAGCGTCGGCCTGCGCGAGGCATACCGGCTGATCGCCCAACATGCCATAGCGCCCACCGATGAGCGCATTGAAGGCACGTACAACCTGCTCGGCCTGTCCGCCGGCGCTTACCGCGCCCGCAGCGACTTGAATGAGATCCGCCGCCTGATGCGCGAGGCCTTCGGCATGGAGATGCGCGCCTGCCTCTTAATGGATACGGACATGGAAACCATCGAGGACTGCGGCAAGGCGGAGATCAACCTCGTCCTGCGCGGCGAGGCGCTGCCGGCAGCGGAAATTCTCAAAAAAACCTGCCATACGCACTGCGTCGCGGGCACGCCCTACGGCTATGCCGGCACGCTGGACTGGCTCCATCGCGTGGGCGCGGCGCTGGGTCGCGAGCCGAACGGCGCGCTGGTGCGGGAACTCGAGGCGCGCCATGCCGAGGCCGTGCAGATGCGCATGTACGGCATGATGCTGCGGCGCGACCGCCCCGCGGCGACGATCTACGGCGAATACGAATTGGTGCGCGGCATGGCGGGGCTGCTGGAGGAGGCGGGCATCCCGGCGGTCAACCAGCTCAGCGCCCACAGCCTGCACGCCCTGCCGGAACACGACCCCGCCGTGCGCCACCTGCCGGTGGAGAAGGAACGCATAGAGCTGATGCGCGGCCTGCGCCGCCAGCTCGTGCTCGCCGACGAGGTCTCCCACACGCTGCTGGACGCGGACAACACCTTCGTCTGCGTCAGCCTGCCGCTCGTCAATGGCGCGCAGGTGGCTACGCACATGCCCCTCGCCGGGCCGCGCGGTGCGGACTATATGCTGGAACACATCGGAGCGTATCTGGACACGCTGTCCTGAGAAAGGAAGAGACCATGAAGGTACAGATCGTTTACAGCAGCCTGTCCGGCTGCACCCGCCGCCTGGCGGAAGGCATTTTCGACGCCCTGACCGTCGATGCCAAAGAGCTCTACGACCTCGCGGCAGGCACGCCCGAACTGGACGGCGACGCCGTGCTGCTGGGCTACTGGGTGGACAAGGGCGGCCCCGACGCCGCCATGAAAGCGTTCATGGAAACGGTCGAAAATAAAAACGTGGGCGTGTTCTG
>CALVPU010000142.1 GCA_944353735.1 uncultured Eubacteriales bacterium
TCGAGTCGAAGTATCTGGGCGCGATCATCGTCGCCGCGTACTCCTACATGGCGCTGGTGCCGATCATCCAGCCGCCGGTCATCAAGCTGATCACGACGAAGAAAGAGCGCCTGATCCGCATGGACTACGCGCAGCGCCCGGTCTCCAAGACGACCAAGATCCTTTTCCCGATCGTCATCACCATCGTCGCCTGCCTGGCGGCGCCGCGCGCGGCCGGCCTGGTCGGCACGCTGATGTTCGGCAACCTCATCCGCGAGTGCGGCGTGCTCAACAGCCTGTCCGAGACGGCGCAGAAGTCGCTTGCCAATCTGGTGACGCTGCTGCTGGGCATCACCGTCGCCACGAAGATGCAGGCGGATCAGTTCCTGCAGCCGGACACGCTGCTGATTCTGGCACTGGGTCTGGTGGCGTTCATCTTCGACACCGTTGGCGGCGTGATGATCGCCAAGCTGATCAACCTGTTCTCGAAGAAGAAGATCAACCCGATGATCGGTGCGGCGGGCATCTCCGCATTCCCGATGTCGGCGCGCGTGATCAACAAGATGGGCCTGCAGGAGGACAACCAGAACTTCCTGCTGATGCACGCCGTGGCTGTCAACGTCTCCGGTCAGATCGCGTCCGTCATCGCGGGCGGCCTGATCCTCGGTCTGTTCGGCTGATGCGGATAGGAGGGTTTTGAAATGAGTATCAATGTACAGGCAATGATTCAGAACATTCCCACGGCGCTCGTCGGCTGGCTGGGCGTGTTCATCGTCACTGCGGTCATCATCGCCGCCGTCTATGCGCTCGGCGCGTTGACCAACCGCAGCCGCGAAAAGGAAGATTGAATTTCGCATCCCCGGGCGGACCGACCGCTCGGGGATCGCTTTTGATTGTGGATGCGGCAGCGAGCCGGAGAACGCGGCACGGGTGAATGGCGATGCGCGTCAGACGGCATCTTCAGGCGCGCTGAGCATGGAGCAGCCGTTCGGGATGATTGCAGTGGTCCCGTGGCTGGACGTGTCCTATCTGCCCAATTTTTCCTACATCAGACCGGTTCTGGTTCTGAGCAGATCGGACAGCTTGCGCTGGCGGACGCAGAAACCACGGTTCTGTTCCTGGAATTGCTTGAGAAGGGAATGGCGCAGAGAAGCGACAAATATTATGAAAGATATTGCTTTTCACGGTGCCAAGGAGGATAAACCATGAAAGAAAAATGGCTGGAATGGGCGATAGAGCTGCAGAGCCTTGCACAAGCAGGGTTAACTTACGGGAAGGACATTTTTGATAAAGAACGCTATGCAAGGATAAGGGAAATCTCTGCGGAGATGATGGCATACAAGACAGATATACCCATTCAAAAAGTGAAAGAACTTTTCTGCAATGAAACAGGATACCAGACGCCAAAGCTTGATACCAGGGCCGCTATTTTTCAAAATGGAAAGATCCTCCTCGTCAGAGAAAATAGCGGAAAGTGGTCGCTCCCCGGAGGCTGGGTTGATGTGAATGTGTCGGTCAAAGAGAATACAATTAAGGAAGTCAAAGAGGAAGCAGGCTTAGATGTGACGGCTGACAAGGTTATTGCAATTCAGGATCGTTCGAAACATAATCAACCTGTATATGCCTATGGCGTGTGCAAAATATTTGTGCTTTGCACCATTATCGGAGGTACATTCAAAGAGAATATAGAAACCACAGGCTTTGCGTATTTTTCTGAAAATGAACTGCCAGAGCTGGCTGTGGAAAAGAATAATGAAGAGCAGGTAAGGATGTGCTTTGAAGCATATCGAGCCCCAAACTGGTCAACCCTCTTTGATTAGGCCAAGCGAAAAGGCGGATAAGTTCCGCAGCTGTAAGCGGAGCGCCTTTGATGCCAACGATATTGTAATTGATGCAGAATACGTCGTACCGCCCGATGCGCGTGTCCTGTTTGCCGTGTCGCAGCGGCGGGCAAGGCTGCGTGGTCGCGTCCTGCCGTGCCGGTGTGCGCCGCGTCGGCAGCAGCGGTGGACATGGGCGGCAGATCGCGTCCTGCGCGCCGCATTGCCGCAAACGCCGCGGAATACTGTCTGCGCGTGAGGCGCGAGGCAGCGTGGCCTCAAAAGGCGCTGAAGCTCCGGCGCTGCGGTCAGGGCTTTTCGGCGATGATCACATCCATGCAGTGCTGGTGGGGGATGCCGCCGCTGTCGCAGTCGAAGATCTCCTCGCTGAAGCGGTGGAAGCGCCAGTCGGCATAGTGACCGGCGAGCTCGCCGGAGCGCCACAGCGCGCAGGGCGATTCCTCGTCAGGCGGCGCGGGCAGGAATGGCTTTTGCACGAACGCGTTGAGCGCGTGCACGCCGCCGCGCGCGGTGTGCGCCTGATAGCTGGCGAGGATCTCGGGGCGAAGCGCCGACGGCAGGTAGTGCAGCACGCCGGAGGAAAAGACGATGTCGTACGTCCGCTCGGGCCGGAAGGTCAGCGCGTCCGCCTGAAAGAAGCGCACCTTCGTGCCGCAGGCGTCCGCCAGCCGCCGGCCCTTTTCCAGTCCGGTTTCGGTCAGGTCAAAGGCGTCGACCTCATAGCCGTTGCGTGCGAAGAACACGGCGTCCTTGCCCTCGCCGCAGCCGACGTCCAACACGCACAGCGGCGCGGTCGGCGGACGCAGCCGCATGACCTCGTAGCACATCGTCGAGGGCGCGACGCCCCAGTAGTATGCCTGCTGGTCGTATTTCTGCCGGTAGGGCGTGCGCGCGGGGGTGGGCGCGTGACCGAGCAGCGCGTCGGCGCTGACGCCGAAGATGTTCGCCAGCCTGACGAGCTGGTCGAGGTCTGGCATCGACTGACCGGTTTCCCACTTGGAAATTGCCTGAAAGGACAGGTTGAGTCTGCGGGCGAGATCGTCCTGTGTCATGTCGTGCTGGCGGCGCGTGCGCGCGAGAATCTGGGGAAATGCCGTCATGGCGGTCGCCTCCTTTTCCTCTATCATAGGATAAAGCGGCGCTGGCGTCAATAACGAGTAGCGCGAGCGCTGCCGGCGCGCTCAACGGACGGTGGAAACGGCGAGCCAGCGCGCGGGCGCAGCCGCGAGCAAGGCTGCGCCGTCGCATCCTGCCGTGCCGGTGCGCGCCGCGTCGGCAGCAGTGAACATGGGCGGCAGATCGCGTCCTGCGCGTCGCGTTGGCGGCAGCGGACATGCGTGCATGGTCGCAGTATCCTGCCATGCCGGTGCACGCCGCATCGGCAGCATCGGGCATGGACCGCAGCTTGCATCCTGCCGTGCTGCGCGCCGCATTGCCGAAAATGCCGCCGCCCCGCGCTTCGTGTGCGGGGCGGCGCCTCAAGTGATTTTTTTCGGCATTCGCCGGCGGGGACTCCGCCGGGGACGTCCGGCGCGGACGTAGGCGAGCGCGTCGCGGAGAATGATGCGGTCGCGCTCGTAGGTCAGGCGCGACTGCGCTTCCTCGACAGGCAGCCAGAATGCCGCGGCGATCTCTTCGGGCTGGGGAACCAGTTCCACCTGATCCGTGACCGCCGCGAAGATGACCACCAGCTTTTGCGTGTCGGGGCGGATGTTGTAGCGGTTTTCCGCGCGGAAGCGGCGGTCGACGCGGACGCGCAGCCCCGTTTCCTCAAACACTTCGCGCTCGGCGGTCCGGCTCTCGGTCTCGCCCGGCTCGATGTGCCCCTTGGGGAAGGAGATGTGCCGTCCCTTGACATGGCGGATGAGCAGCACGTGCCAAGTGTCGCCATCCTTGCGGAAAATCACTGCGCCGCAGGATTTTTCGTATTTCATGACAGCCTCCGTGCGCGGCGGATCACTGCTGCGTCAGCGCGTCGACCATGGCGTCGAGCCAGTCGCCCTCGAACATCTCGATCCTGCCAGTGTCGCACGCCGCGGAGAGCGCCGGGTTCAGCGGCATTCTCGCCGTCAGGGAGATGTGGTTGCGCGCGGCGATGTCGCTTAAATGGCTCTCGCCGAAGATGTAGTGCTTCTTGCCGCACTCGTCGCACTGGAAGTAGGACATGTTCTCGACGATGCCCAGCACCGGCACGTTCATCATGCCCGCCATGTGCACCGCCTTTTCGACGATCATGCCGACCAGCTCCTGCGGTGAGGAGACGATGAGGATGCCGTTCACTGGCAGCGACTGGAACACCGTCAGCGGCACGTCGCCCGTTCCCGGCGGCATGTCGACGAACATGTAGTCGACGTCGCCCCACATCACGTCGGTCCAGAACTGCTTGACCGTGCCGGCGATGATCGGACCGCGCCAGACCACGGGGTCGGTCTCGTTTTCGAGCAGCAGGTTCAGCGACACCATCTTGATGCCAGTCGTGCTGACCGCCGGGACGATGCCCTCGTCCGTCGCCGCCAGCTGTCCGCGCACGCCGAAGGCGCGCGGGATCGACGGACCGGTGATGTCCGCGTCAAGGATCGCTGTGCTCAGCCCGCGGCGGCGCAGCAGCACCGCCATCAGCGACGTCACCAGCGACTTGCCCACGCCCCCCTTGCCGCTGACCACGCCAATGACCTTTTTGACGCGGCTGTGCGCGTTTGCTTTGGTGGAGAAGTCCGGCGCCGCGCCCTCGCGGCTGGCGCAGTTCGCGCTGCAATTGCTGCAGTCGTGATTGCAGTTTTCGCTCATGGTTTCCATCTCCGAATTCAAAATTGTGATTGTACTATGATACCGCGCCGCGCGCAATTCGTCAAGCACGATAGGGTAAACTGTGGCGCGGAGGTAAAATCTTTCGCCCGCACGCGCCGCAATGCCGCTGGCGCGCACGCCGCACCAGAACTGTGCGTCCGGCCTGCCGCCTGTCTGCGCTCCTGGAGATGTGGATTCAAACGCTGTTTCCGGCGATGCACATCGATCGCGCGCATCGTGCAGTATGGACCGAAATGCCGCCGAGGTTCTGCCCCCGCCTGTCCGCGCGCCGGGAACGCAGCGCATTGGGGTCAGCTATCAGGGACCTCTTGCGAACGGTTCGCGGCGCGCCTGTGATTTCGGCGGCGGATGATCGGCGCTGCCGGACCGCTCTGAGCGATCGGCTTGCGGCGCGCCTGTGCCACGGCGGCTTGTGCTTGCCGGAGCGCACTCTGCGACCGGTTCACGGCGCGCCTGCGATTTCGATCTCGGCGGCGCCGGCGGGGAAGTAGCGGCGCATCGCCTCCGGCAGCGCGCTGACCGTCACGCGCGCGCCCGCAGGGCACGCCTCCATCAGCTCCATCATGGCGCGCTTGTGGACGGCGCCGCGGTGGATGTGGCAGGGTTCGGGGTCGTTGAAGTACTCGACGCTCAGCGCGATGACCACGTCCTCCGGCAGGGCGTAGTCCGCGACGGGCGTGCGCGCGATCTCAACGCCGTCCACGTCGAACAGCGCGATCTCCGCCGCCGCGCGCGGCGTCTTCTTTCTTCCAAACATGCGCGGTCATCCTCCTTGCGCGGCGCTCACGCCTGCGGCTTGCGCGGGTCGGGCGCGACGAACAGCGTCTTTTGATGGGTGTAGATCACGAATCCCGGGCGCGCGCCCGAGGGCTTTTTGACATACTTGCGCAGCGTGTAGTCGACCGGCACGCGCGAGGACGCCGCGCCGGACGAATATGCCGCCGCCAGCCGTGCCGCCTCGAGGATCGTCGCCTCGTCGGGCCGCTCGCCGACGATGATCACGTGCGAGCCGGGCATGTCCTTGGCGTGCAGCCAGACCTCGTCCGGCTGGGCGGTGAAGGTCAGCTTGTCGTTTTGCAGGTTGTTCTTGCCTACGAGAATCGCCTGTCCCGAGGCGGCGGTGAAGCGCATCGGCTGCGATGGCGGCAGCTGCTTGAGCTGGCGGCGGTTGCGGTTGGGCTTGACGTAGCCGAGCTTTTCCAGCTCCTGCCGCAGTTCGTTGAGCTCCGCCTCGGACTCGCACTTGGTCAGGTTGTCCAATTGCCCGTTCAGGTAGTCGAGCTCCGCGGACGTCTTTTCGATCTGCTCGGCGGCGAGCGTGCGGGCGTTGCGCGCCTTCTGGTAGAGCTTGAAGTAGCGCTGCGCGTTCTGTCCGGGGGAGAGCTTTTCGTCCAGCTCGACCGTCACCGGCGGCATGCCGTCCTCGTAGTAATTCGGCAGTTCGACCCGCTTCATGCCCTTTTGCGCAAGGTGCAGGTTTGCCGTGAGCAGCTCGCCTTTCAGGCGGTATTCGTCCATGCGCGCGCTGCCGAGCAGCGCCTCCTGCTGCAGCGCCAGCTTGCGCTCGCAGCGCTCGGCATTGGTCTTGAGCACGCGGTGGATGCCGGCGCTCTTTTGACGGATGCGCGCGGCGGCGTCGCGGTCGCGGTAGAAGGCGTCCATGGCCTCCGAGAGCGTGGCATACGTCTCCGGCGCGAGGTCGGGTCGGCTGAAAAAGGCGAAGGGAGCAAAGTCCGCGGCGGCGCCGTCATCGCCGCGCAGCACGCGCGGGGAAAGCGAGAGGCGCATTGCCGCGAGCGCTTCCGCGGCCTTCGCGGCGATGGCGCCGGCTTCGGCGTCGTCAAGGCGGGCGTCCGCGTCGCCGGCGGCGCGGTACGCCCATTCGCGCGCGGTCTGCGCCGCGATGCCGCTGACCGATCGCGCCAGCGCCTTCCACAATGGA
>CALVPU010000143.1 GCA_944353735.1 uncultured Eubacteriales bacterium
GCGCTGACGCGCCGCCTTCCCCGCGAGGGGGACGGCGAGGACTACGCCGCGCTGTTCCGCGCGCTGGCGCGCATCGGCTACGGCGGACGCGTGAGCGCCGCGGCGTCGGAGCCGTTCACGGCGGGCGACGCGGAGCAGGCGCTGAACTGCCTGCGCGCCGCCCGCGAGGCTTCGCTGACGTAAGCCGCGCGGGAAAACAGCGCGGGAATACGACGGAAAGGCGCGCGGAAAGCGCTTCGCCGCGCAGAAGGGTACCAAAAGGGCATCCGAGGGCACTTCGGAGGAGGCTTTGGCTTGAACATCACCATTGTGGGCGACGGCAAGGTTGGCTATACGCTCGCCCGCCGCCTGTCGGAAGACGGGCACGACATCACCATCATCGACAAAAACGCCGAGGCGCTGGCGCGCGCCGGCGAGACGCTGGACGTCATGTGCGTGCGCGGCAACGGCGCCAACGTGCGCACGCTGATGGAATCCGGCATCGAGAACGCCGACGTCGTCATCGCCGTGACCGGCAACGACGAGCTGAACATGGTCTGCTGCCTCGCCGCCAAGCAGCTGGGCGCAAAGTATTCCATCGCCCGCATCCGCGATCCGGAATACACCGAGAGCCTGACGCTTTTGCAGAACAAACTGGACATCGACCAGGTCATCAACCCCGAGCGCGCCACGGCACAGGAGATCTCGCGCCTGCTGCGCTTCCCCTTCGCGATCAACATCGAGTCGTTCGCGCACGGGCGCGTGGAGATGGTCGAGTTCCGCGTCGAGAGCACCGACCCGATCATCGGCGTGCCGCTGTCCAAGCTCAACGGCCGCTATCCGCACATCCAGTATACCGCCGTGCAGCGCGCGGGCGAGGCGTTCATCCCCGACGGCAGCTTTGAAATCGCCGCGGGCGACCGCGTCTACGCCACCGGCGACCGCGAATCGATCACGAAGTTCTTCAAGCAGATGGGCAAGGACACCTCGCGCATGAAGGCGGCGCTGATGATTGGCGGCGGTCACATCTCCTATTATCTGGCGCGCAGCCTCGCCGGCATGGGCGTGCGGCTGCGGCTGATCGAGATCAACGAAAAGAAGTGCGCGCGGCTGAGCGACCAGCTCGACAACGTGACCATCATCTGCGCCGACGGCACCGATCAGGAAGTGCTCGACAGCGAGAACGTCGGCGAGTGCGGCGCGCTGATCTGCCTGACCGACCGCGATGAGGAAAACATCATCACCGGCATGTACGGCGCACGCCGCGGCGCGAAGAAGGTCATCGTCAAGGTCAACCGCCTCAACACGCTCGAGGTCATGGAGGATCTGGGCATCGAGAGCGTGGTCAGCCCGAAGCTGACCACGGCGAACGTCATCCTCCGCTCCGTGCGCGCGCTGAACAACTCCAAGGATTCCGTCGTCGAGAAGGTCTACGGCATGCTCGGCGGCAAGGTCGAGGCGTACGAGTTCACCGCGCTGCAGGGTGCGCCGTTTCTGAACATCCCGCTGAGCCAGCTCAACATCCGGCGCGGCGTGCTGGTATCCGTGCTCGTGCGCGACCGCAAGAACATCATCCCCTTCGGAAACGACCACATCGCCGCGGGCGACAAGGTCATCCTGACCGCGAAGGCCGGGTCAGTCGTCAACCTCGAGGACGCCTTCGAGATTTCGGAGCGCCGCGCATGAACAAGCGACTGACGTTCAAGCTCGTCGGCAAGGTGCTGATGCTCGAGGCGGCAATGATGGCGGTGCCGCTGATCGTCTCCCTGTTGATGGGCGGCGGCGACGCGCCGGCGATCCTGCTGGCGATGGCGGTGACGATGGCGGCGGGCGGGCTGCTGGCGCTGCTTCGCCCGCGCAACGACAACCTGCGCGCGCGCGAGGGCTTCGCCACCGTGGCGCTGAGCTGGATTCTGGTATCGTTCTTCGGTGGACTGCCGTTCTTCTTCCATGGCAGCATCCCCTCGCTGGTGGACTGCTTCTTTGAAACCGTGTCCGGCTTCACCACCACCGGCTCGACGATCCTCACCGACGTCGAGGCGCTGCCCAGGGGCCTGCTGTTCTGGCGCAGCTTCACCCACTGGTTCGGTGGCATGGGCGTGCTGGTGCTGACGCTGGCGCTGATTCCAAAGATGGGCGCGCGTTCGATCTACCTGATGCGCGCCGAGTCGCCGGGCCCGTCGGTGGACAAGCTGGTGCCGCGCGTGGGCAAGAACGCGCGCATCCTCTACCGGCTGTACTTCGGGCTGTCGGCGATCATGCTGGCGGCGCTGCTGTGCACCGGCGTCAATCTGTACGACGCGCTGATTCACATGTTCGGCGCCGCCGGCACGGGCGGGTTCTCCAACTACAACCTGAGCGTGGGCGCGCTGAACAACCCCGCGGCGGAGATCGTCATCGGCGTGTTCATGGCGCTGTTCGGCGTGAACTTCTCGGTGTACTACTTTCTGCTCAAGCGCAACTGGCGCGCCAGCCTCGGCAACAGCGAGCTGCGCGTGTACGCCGCGATCCTGCTGGGCTCGACGCTGATCATCGCCTTCAACATCCTGCCGCAGGCGGGCGACTCCGCCACCTCGCTGCGCCAGCGCTTTTTCCAGGTTTCGACGATCATGACCACCACCGGCTATGCCACCACCGATTTCAACCTCTGGCCGCAGCTGAGCCGCACGATTCTGGTGATGCTGATGCTGATCGGTTCGTGCGCGGGCTCCACCGGCGGCGGCCTCAAGGTCGTGCGCCTGCAGATTCTCTGCAAGACGATGGTGCGCGAAATCCGCCGGACGATTCATCCCAAGTCGGTCAACACCATCCGCATCGACGGACACACCGTGGACGAGCGCGTCATCTCCTCCACGCTGGCGTTCTTCTTCGCCTATGTCTTCACGCTGCTGTTTGCGACGCTGATCGTCTCGATCGACGGCTTCAGCTTTGAGACAAACTTCACCGCCGTGCTCGCCACGCTGTCCAACATCGGTCCCGGTCTCGACATGGTCGGCCCGATGGGCAATTTTTCCCAGTTCTCCGACCTGAGCAAGATCGTGCTGTCGCTGTGCATGCTCGTCGGCCGCCTCGAGGTGTTCCCCATTCTGATGCTCGCCGCGCCGAGCGCGTGGCGCAAATACTAGCGCTGAACCGCGCGGGATCAGCTTTAAGCCGCAAAGGAGGAATTCCCATGTCCAACCTCATCCACGCAGTCCATCACATCGCCCTCAAGTGCCGCGGCACGGCGCAGTTTGAGCGGACCGTCGCCTTTTACCGCGACGTGCTCGGCATGCCCGTCGTGCGCGCGTGGGGCGAAGGCGACGGCGCCGGCATCATGCTCGATACCGGCGCCGGCCTGATGGAAATCTTCGCCAGCGCGCCCGACGCTCCCGGTCAGGGCGCTATCCGCCACTTCGCCCTCGCCACCAGCGACGTCGACGCCTGCGCCAGAGCGGTCAAGGCCGCCGGCTACGACGTGTTCACCAAGCCCAACGACATCGTCATCGCCTCCGAGCCGCCGTTCCCGGCGCGCATCGCCTTCTGCACCGGCCCCGTCGGCGAGGAAATTGAGTTCTTTCAGGAGAAGTGAACCGCCGGCAGGAAAGCGCTGAGCTGCCGTGAGCATCCCGCACCGGCGGACTGGCGCGCCACATTCCGCTTTCGCCGCAGGGAACAGGCATTCCCCGCGGCGTTTTCTCGCGGCGAAAGGCGGACATTTCAGGCGCGCCGTCCGCCCAAAGCGGGCGCCGGAATCGCGGCGAAGGACAAAAGACGCCGCATGCGCGCGGGAATATGCGCACGTTTTTTGCGTCCCGAAGAATAGCGTTCGGTTTTTCACATTCTCGACAACTGCGTAAAATCACAGAAAAAACGAGGGCAAAATCCGCGCTTCCCTATTGACAAGTGGGCGGCGCGGTCGTATAATGGGAACAACCTTGAGGAAAGGGGTTCCCGACCATGCTGTTTGCCGCCGAGAAAAAGTCCATGGCTATGATGATGCGCCTGATGTACATGTCAGACGCCGCTTGGTCATGCACTTCGGAGGGCTGAAGCTCGGGATACAGGAGATCAGCGTTGAGGATGTGGCGGATCAAGCGATCGCGCCCCATCCTTTTTTCATGGATTTGATCCCCCTCTTTCGACGAAACGGGAAGGACTGAGAGCATTGCTCAAACTGGTCAACGTCACCAAGACGTTTTATACCGACGGCAAGGAGTTCGACGCCGTCAAAAACGTCAGCCTCGAGATCAAAAAGGGCGAGATTTTCGGCATCATCGGCCTGAGCGGCGCGGGCAAGTCCACGCTGATCCGCTGCATGAACCGGCTGGAGACGCCGACGTCGGGCGACATCCTCATCGACGGCGAGAGCATCCTCAAGATGCGCGGCAAGCAGCTGATCCAGCTTCGCAAGAAGGTCACGATGATCTTCCAGCAATTCAACCTGCTGATGCAGCGCACCGTGGCGCGCAACGTGCGCTATCCGCTGGAGCTGGCGGGCGTGCCGCGCGCCAAGGCGAACCAGCGCGTAAAGGAGCTGCTGGAGATCGTCGGGCTGTCCGACAAGGCGGACAACTATCCCGCCCAGCTCTCCGGCGGTCAGAAACAGCGCGTCGCCATCGCGCGCGCATTGGCGAGCGACCCCGAGGTGCTGCTGTGCGACGAGGCGACCAGCGCGCTCGACCCGATGACCACGCAGTCGATCCTGTCGCTGTTGCAGGACATCAACCGCCGGCTGGGCATCACCATCGTCATCATCACCCACGAGATGGCGGTCATCCGGCAGATCTGCACGCACGTGGCGATCCTCGACGGCGGCGCGGTCGCCGAGGAAGGCAGCGTGGACGAGGTGTTCACCCACACGCGCTCCGAGGCGGGTCGCAGGCTGTTCGGCTTCGTCAACGACCACTCCCAGCCGCCGGAGGTCGAAGCGCCGGTGCCGATGCTGCACATCGTGTTCGACGGCGCGCGCATCAACGAGCCGGTCATCTCCGAGCTCACGCTGCGCACCGGCATTGCCATGAACATCCTCTACGCCGACGTCAACCTGCTGGGCGGCAAGCGCTATGGTCAGATGACCATCGAGCGCCCGAAGCGGGAGGAGGACGCCCGGACGCTGATCGACGCGCTGACCAAGGAAGGCGTCAAAGTTCAGGAGGTGAGCGCATGAAGTACGCAAAGAGCCGCCTGTGCGGCGCGATCCTGCTGCTGCTCGGCGCCGCGCTGATCCTCACCGGCGTGTTCGCCGCAAATTCCGCCCAGCCGGGCACGCCGCTGTACGCCGCCGTCGGCGAGGCCGACGCCGCCCGCGCCGCGCTCGACGCTTCCGGCGCCGCCGTCACCGAGGCCAACGACGCGCTGGAGCGCGCCGCCAAGCGCGCGGAGGACGCCCAGTCCGCCGCAGACGAGGCGCTTGCCGGCGCAGACGCCGCCATCGCGGCGGAGCAGAGCGCGTCTTACGATTCTGAAACCGACGTCGGCGCGCTGGGACAGGCGATCGAGGACGCCCGCGCCGCGGGCGAGGACGTCTCCGCCATCGCCGACGCCTATTCCCCGGTCTACAACGCCGGCCTGCTCGAGACGCTTTCCGACGCGCTGAGCGAGGTCGAGCGCGCGGAAGGCGCCGTGGAGGACGCCGCCGCCGCGCTGACTGCCGCCGCCGACGCCGCCCGGGCGCTCGACGCGGACGCGGCGCTGGGCGAACTGCCCGCGCTTGCCGAGGCGCAGACCGCCGAGCTCGGCGACCTTGCCGGCACGGCGCGCTATCTGACCCGCGCAGAAAACTACGTCGCCCGCGCGCAGGCCGCTGCGGACAATGCTGCGGCGCTCGCCGAGGCGGGAACCGCGCTGTTGAGCGAGGTTCAGGCGGTCGCCGACGCGCATCCGCTGAGCTTCGGACAGAACGCCGTGCGCTTCGCCCGCGACCGCGCAGTCGATCTGGACGTCATCGGCGCCGTGCTGGCGCTGGCTGCGCTGGCGCTGCTGCTCGCGCCGAAGAAACTGGCGGCAAAGTGGAAGCTGCCGCTGTTCCGCAAGGGCTTCTTCTTCGCGGTAACGGTGGCGCTGCTGGCGGCGGCGCTGCACTACGCCAGCGGCGAGATGTGGGACCTGATGCGTCAGGGCGTGTTTGACACGCTGTACATGACTATCCCCGCCACGTTCTTCGCCTACGTGCTGGGCCTGCCGCTGGGCGTGCTGCTGGTCGTCACCTCGCCCGGGCACATCCGCCCCAACCCGACGCTCAACAGCGTGGTCGGCACGGTGGTCAACTTCCTGCGCTCGATCCCGTTTATCATCCTGCTGGTGATGCTCTTCGACGTCACGCGCGTGGTGATGGGCACGGCGATCGGCACGCGCTCGGTCATCTTCCCGCTGTTCGTCAGTGCCTTCCCCTACGTGGCGCGCATCGTCGAGGGCTCGCTCAACGAGGTCGACCACGGCGTGATCGAGGCCGCCGAGAGCATGGGCAGCACCACCTGGCAGATCAGCCGCAAGGTGCTCATCCCCGAGGCGATGCCCTCGCTGATCAACGGCGCGGCGATCTGCATGACCACCGTGCTCGCCTACACCGCCATGGCGGGTTCCGCCGGCGGCGACGGCCTGGGCAAGATCGCCATCACCTACGGCCTGAACTACCGCGAGTACGACATCATGTACGTCTCCAGCCTGCTGCTGGTCGCGCTGGTGCAGATCATCCAGATTGCCGGCAACCTGCTCATGCGCGCGGCGGATCATCGCCGCAAGTGAGCGCTTTCCCAACGCGGGTTTGGCGTGCGCGCGCCGGTTCCATTCGCCGGACAGCGCCCCGCCTGAAGATATCCACTCTATCATAATAGGAGGAAAAACCCATGAAGAAACTGTTTGCCATCGTCCTCGCCCTCGCGCTCGCGCTGTCCCTGACCGCGTTCGCCGAGACCGAACTTGAAACCATCGTCATCGGCGCGACGCCCTCGCCGCACGCCGAGATCCTCGAGGTCATCGTCGACAACATGGCCGAGCTCGGCTACGACCTGCAGATCCAGATCTTCAACGACTACAACCTGCCCTGCCCCGCTGTCGCCTCGGGCGAACTGGACGCCAACTACTTCGCGCACATCCCCTTCATCGACAGCTACAACGCCTCCGTCTCCGAGGACGAGCAGGTCGTGCCGGTGATCGGCGTGCACTACGAGCCGTTCGGCATCTACTCCAACCGCTATGAGAGCC
>CALVPU010000144.1 GCA_944353735.1 uncultured Eubacteriales bacterium
TCCTCGTCGTGCTCGACGACGATGAGCGTATTGCCCAGATCGCGCAGGTGCTTGAGCGTGTTGAGCAGCTTGCGGTTGTCGCACTGGTGCAGGCCGATGGACGGTTCGTCGAGGATGTACAGCACGCCGACCAGACTCGAGCCGATCTGCGTCGCCAGCCGGATTCGCTGCGCTTCGCCGCCGGAGAGCGTGGACGCGCTGCGCGACAGCGTCAGGTAGTCCAGACCGACGTCGGCGAGGAATCCCAGCCGCGACTGCACCTCCTTGAGGATTTGGCGGGCGATGACCTGCTGCTTCTCGGTGAGCTTGAGGTTGGCGAAAAAGCTGTGGGCGTCGCGCACCGGCATTTCGGAGACCTCGGCGATGTTCTTGCCGCCGACCGTCACAGCGAGCGCCTCGCGCTTGAGCCGGCGACCGCCGCACGCCGGACAGGGAACGTTGGACATGTAACCTTCGTAGACCGCCTTCATGCTCTCCGAGCTCGTCTCGCGATAGCGCCGTTCGAGGTTGGCGACGATGCCCTCGAATGGAGCGCTGAAGGTTCCGCCGCCGCCCTCGCGCTGATAGTGGACGCGGATCTTCTCGCTGCCTGTGCCGTAGAGCACCTTGTCCAGCGCCGCTTCGGGCAGCTCGTCCACCGGCGCGTCGAGCGAGAAGCCATACGCCTCCGCCAGCGCCTCCAGATACATGTGCGCCATGCTGTCCTCCTCGGCGGAGTTCCAGCCGCTGACCTGAATCGCGCCCTCGTTGAGCGACTTCGAGCGGTCGGGGATGATGACGGCGGGGTCGATCTTCATCAGCACGCCCAGCCCCGTGCATGTCGGGCAGGCGCCGTAGGGATTGTTGAAGGAGAACATCCGCGGCGTGAGCTCCTCGATGGAGATGCCGCAGTCCGGGCAGGCGTAGTTTTGCGAAAACAGCATGTCCTCGCCGTCGACGACGCTGGCGATCACCAGTCCGCCGCTCAGGCGCATGGCGGTCTCGATGGAATCGGTCAGGCGCTGCTGGATGTCCGGGCGGATGGCGATGCGGTCGACGACGATCTCGATGGTGTGCTTTTTTGTCTTGGTCATCTTCGGCGGGTCGGCGAGCTCGGCAAGCTCGCCGTCGATGCGCGCGCGGATATAGCCCTGCTTGAGCATGTCCTCCAGCAGCTTGACGTATTCGCCCTTGCGCCCGCGCACGACCGGCGCGAGGATCATCAGCCGCGTGCGTTCCGGCAGCGCGAGCACGCTGTCGACGATCTGATCGACGGTCTGCTGGCGGATTTCCTTGCCGCACTTCGGACAGTGCGGCGTGCCGACGCGGGCGTACATCAGGCGCAGGTAGTCGTGGATTTCGGTGACGGTGCCGACCGTGGAGCGCGGATTGCGGCTGGTGGTCTTTTGGTCGATGGAGATGGCGGGCGAGAGCCCCTCGATGTAGTCGACGTCCGGCTTTTCCATCTGCCCGAGGAACTGGCGCGCGTAGGAGGACAGCGATTCCACATAGCGCCGCTGGCCCTCGGCGTAAATCGTGTCGAACGCCAGTGACGACTTGCCCGAACCGGACAATCCCGTCATGACGATCAGCTTGTTGCGTGGCAGCTCGAGGTCGACGTTTTTGAGGTTGTGCTCCCGAGCGCCCTTGATGTAGATCTTATCGGCGATCAATGCAGATATCTCCTTGCAGTGGTTTCGTTCAATGCTTTGCGCGCTTGCGGCGCGTCTTGCGCGATTTTTCGGCGGTTGCCATCGGCTTTTCGCCCTTGAGCGCGAGCATTTGGTCGCGCAGCTGGGCGGCCTTTTCAAAGTCGAGGTCGTTGGCGGCGGCGATCATGCGCTCCTCGAGGCGGTCGATCGCCATGCGGCGCTCCTCGTCGTCCATCGCCGGCGCGCCCTCGTCGTCTGCGGCGCGGGTGACTTCCATCAGCTCGCGAATGGCGCTGCGCACGGTCTGCGGCGTGATGTGGTTGGCCTCGTTGTACGCCTGCTGCAGCGCGCGGCGGCGGTTGGTCTCCTGAATGGCGCGCATCATGGAATCGGTGATGTTGTCCGCGTACATGATGACCCTGCCGTCGACGTTGCGCGCCGCGCGCCCAATCGTCTGGATCAGCGACGTCTCCGAGCGCAGGAAGCCTTCCTTGTCGGCGTCGAGGATGGCGACAAGCGCGACTTCCGGCATGTCCAGACCCTCGCGCAGCAGGTTGATGCCGACCAGCACGTCGAACTCGCCGGCGCGCAGCCCGCGGATCAGCTTGATGCGGTCGAGCGTCTCGACGTCAGAGTGCAGGTACTCGACGCGCACCTCGAGGTCGCGCAGGTACTGCGTCAGGCTCTCTGCCATCTTCTTCGTCAGCGTCGTCACCAACACGCGCTGATTGCGCTCGACGCACTGGCGGATCTCGCCGAGCAGGTCGTCCACCTGTCCGGTCGCGGGCCGGACGACGATCTCCGGGTCGATCAGTCCGGTCGGGCGGATGATCTGCTCCACCACCTGCTCGGCGCGCTCCATCTCGTAGGGGCCGGGCGTGGCGGAAACGTAGATCAGCTGGTTTGCCTTTTGCTCGAACTCGTGAAACTTCAGCGGGCGGTTGTCGAACGCTGAGGGGAGGCGGAAGCCGTAGTCCACCAGCGAGCGCTTGCGCGCGTAGTCGCCGTTGTACATGGCGCGGATCTGCGGGATGGTGACGTGCGCCTCGTCGATGAAGATCAGGAAGTCCTTGGGGAAGTAGTCCATCAGCGTAAACGGCGCTTCGCCGGGCTGGCGACCGTCGAAGTAGCGCGAATAGTTTTCGATGCCGCTGCAATAGCCGATCTCGCGCATCATCTCGATGTCGTAATGCGTGCGCTGCTCCAGGCGCTGCGCCTCGAGCAGGCGACCGTTTTCGCGAAAGCTGCGCAGCTGCTGCTGCAAGTCCTGCTCGATGTTCTCCAGACAGCGGTCCATCTTGTCCTTGGAAGTGGCGTAGTGGGAAGCGGGGAAGATCATCACGTGGTTCATGTACCGAAGCGCCTTGCCGGAGACAATCTCGACCTCGGCGATGCGGTCGATCTCGTCGCCGAACATCTCCACGCGCACGGCCTTCTCCTGCGACGCGGCGGGGATGATCTCGATGATCTCGCCGCGCACGCGAAAGGTGCCGCGCTCGGACTCGAAGTCGTTGCGGGTGTACTGCATTTCCACCAGCCGGCGCAGCAGCTCGTCGCGGTCGATCGTCATGCCCTCGCGCAGCGACACGGAGAGGCTCTCGTATTCCTCGGGATCGCCCAGCCCGTAGATGCAGCTGACCGAGGCGACGATGACCACGTCGCGCCGCTCGGACAGCCACGCCGTGGCGCTATGGCGCATGCGGTCGATCTCGTCGTTGACGCTGGAGTCCTTCTCGATGAACGTGTCCGTGGAGGGAATGTACGCCTCGGGCTGGTAGTAGTCGTAGTAGCTGACAAAGTAGCCGACGGCGTTTTCCGGAAAGAATTCGCGGAACTCGGCGGCAAGCTGTGCCGCAAGGGTCTTGTTGTGGGCGATGACGAGCGCCGGGCGGTTGGCGTTTTTGATGATGTTCGCCATGGTGAACGTCTTGCCCGAGCCGGTCACGCCGAGCAGCACCTGATGTTTCATGCCCTGCTCAACGCCGCGCGTCAGCGCCTCGATGGCCTGCGGCTGGTCGCCGGTCGGCTTGTAGTTGGAATGCAGTTGAAACATGGCGCTATCCTCGCTTTCCGCTTTGTCCTTTCAGTATTATAGCATATTTTTGCCCGAAATAGGTGCTATCCGGCGCGCGGAGCGAACAATTAAACTGACGTTCGATTGCACAAAAAGCCGCCGCTTCCCTTGGGAGGAAAGCGGCGGGGGAACGCGGATCAGGCGATTCGCTGCAGCATGGCAGGTCCCTTGGCGTGGACCGCGGCGATGCAGGCGACCGACAGCGCGGCGACGGCGGCGAAGCCGATGCCCATCGCGGCGGCGGCGCCCAGGTGCAGCCACAGCTGCCAGACGCCCACGCCGATGCCGACCAGCGCTGCCAGCGGACCGAACGTCGACAGGAAGCTCAGCAGCGAGCGCTTGATGATCGCCGAATCGTCGAGGTCGGTGCGGATGAATGCGAGCCCGACCAGCGTGCCGAAATAGGCGTGACCGATCAGGAACACGACCGGAAATGCCAGCAGCGCGGCGGTTTCCAGCGGGCTCAAGGCGAATGCAAGGGCGAAGCAGGCGCAACCGACCAGCGTGCCGGGCAGCGCGATGATCACCTCAAACCACGTCTTGACGCGCAGCAGCGCTCGCTCGCCGATCGGCGCGGTACGCAGGATCCACAGCTGTTTGCCCTCAAGGCTGAACGATGGGGCGCTGATCGCGCAGAGTGACAGGCAGAAGCCCGTCAGCGCCCAGCCGGCGGCAACGATCAGCCAGTGCAGCTGCGGGATCGCGCCGGTTTGACCGAGGATCTCCGCCAGAAGAATTTCGATGTCGGCGCGCTTGACGATCGCCGCGACGCCCGCTGCCACCAGCAGCACCGGACCGAGACCGGTGTTCCACAGGTAGATCGGCGTGCCGAAGTAGCGGCGCGTCTCCTTGGCGAGCAGGGCGCGGAAGCAGCCCGATGAGCGCTGGGCGGTAAGGCGGTAGTCGCTGCGCGCGGACTTGGCGGCGAACGCCGAAACGACCTTGCGGTAGCACTTGCCCAGACCGTAGACCACCACGGCGCACGGCAGCAGGCACGACAGCGCGAACTTGCCCAGCGCCGCCCAGTCGCCGAGGACGGCGTCGCCCATCCACACGGCGGGCGCCGCCCAGCCGAGACTGGCGCGCACGTTGGCGGCGTTGAGGGCGAGCGAGTCCATCATGCTGGTGAGGTTGAACGCGAACCAGAATACGGCAACTAGATAGAGCGCCATGATGAAGTTCTGCGCGATGGCGCGGTGCTTCATTCGCGCGGAGATCCATGCCAGCAGCGCGCCGACGAGCACCGAAAGCGCCGTGTCCAGCAGCGGCAGCAGCAGCGCCGCGAGCGTCAGGCGCACCCAGAAGCCAACCGTCGCCGCAGCGGCGACGCCAAAGGCCGCGCAGGCGGCGCCCGCAGGCAGCAGCATGAAGAACGACAGGAGCAGGTTTTCCAGATAGATTGCTGATACGCGCGCCGCCATCAGCGTCGTCGACGAGACCGGCAGCGCCAGCAGCAGGTCGTTGTCCTTGCCGCCGTAGACGGCGCTGCTCGCGCCAAAC
>CALVPU010000145.1 GCA_944353735.1 uncultured Eubacteriales bacterium
CTGCCCGGTTTCCCTGATGGGAAAGGCCCTGTCAGACACCATTCCTGCTAAGAATTTGCTAATTTGACTTTCTGAACGCCCCGTCACGAGGCGGCATCACAGGGATTTTTGTGCAGATTGACCAGTAGCCAGGCAATACAATTTCAGATAAAACAACAAGGCAAATTATGAAACGGACGATGTACCAAGCGGCACGCCATACTCCTAAGCGGCAGGCCACTGATTCGAATCCAGCCGGGGGTGCCAGACGCGCGCTGCAGACCATCCGTGAACGGTTCGCAGCGCTTTTTTCTTTTGCCTGCCGACGAAACAGAACGCCGCTTTGTTTTCAAGTAATCGAATCGCATGTTTTTGAGAAATATTTTTAGCAAATCTTATCTAAGGCGCTGTACAAAGCGAGCATTCTGCTGTATAATCTGAATATAGGAACGCTTGAGGTGCGCAGGTCCGTCTGCCGCCGCATCGTCGAGCGCCTGTATTTCAAAAGACGATTGCGGAGGGATCGCACCGCATGGGCCACATCAGACGCCACCAATTGAACGCCACCGTCGGCATTTACCGCCTGACGATGCAGCATGAACCGTCGCCTTTGAAAAAACTCGAACCCGTCCGTCACCGCAGCACCCGCGAAATCATACAGACCTTCAGCGCGTGGGGCGCCAAGGTCCTCCTCTATGAACCCGTGCTGGTGGACGGCTGCCCGTTTTACAGCGCCACAGTGCTCAACGACCTGAGCGCGTTCAAGCAGATGAGCACGCTGATCATCGCCAACCAGTACGCCGACGAGCTGGATGACGTCGCCGTCAAGGTCATTCGCCGCGACCTGCTCGCCCGCGACGGAAACATGGTCGCGCACGGCGAGCAATACATTGCCCGGATGCTCCGCTGCAAACGCATGGGCTAGCGCGGCGACCGCAGCAGAGTGCGCGCAGCGTCCCGTTCACGGCGCCCGCTACCGATCCGCCTTCATCTCCTTCATGAGCGTGAAGCTGAACTCGGAGCCGTGCCCGGGCTCGCTCTGCACGCGGATTTCGCCGCCCATCATCTCCACGACGAGCTTGGCGATGGACAGCCCCAGTCCCGTGCCCTTGGTGCGCATCCGAGAGCGGTCCGCCTTATAGAAACGCTCCCAGATCAGCGGCAGGTCCTTCGGCTCGATGCCGCAGCCGGTGTCGCGCACGCCGACGATCACCTGCCTGCGCCCACCGTCGCGCGCAAATACCGTCACGCTGCCGCCGCGCGGCGTAAAGTCGATGGCGTTGTCGAGCAGAAT
Organism: uncultured Eubacteriales bacterium; assembly: GCA_944353735.1. GTDB lineage: Bacteria > Bacillota > Clostridia > Christensenellales > Aristaeellaceae > Faecivicinus. Next base: position 1,274 of record CALVPU010000145.1, read on the forward strand.
GACCAGCACCTGCACGATGCGGTCCTCGTTGCCCATGCACGCCAATGGCGAGCCGTCGGTCTCGACGTGCAGCGCCACGCCGGCGTCGCGCGCCAGCGCGGACATGCTCCGCGCCGCCGCCTCGAGAATGCCGGGCAGTTCCAGCCGCTCCATCTCGACGGTGGCGCGCCCGTCCTGCAGGCGCGACATGTCCAGCATCTCGCCGACCAGCTTTTCCAGACGCACGGTCTCCTGCTGGATGATGGCATAGCAGTTCTGGCGCTCCTCCTCGGTGTCGACATAGCCGTCCATCAGCGGCTCGATCATGCCGCGGATGCCGGTCAGCGGCGTGCGCAGTTCGTGGGAGATGTTCGCCACGTAATCGCGCCGCAGCTGCTCCATACGCTGCGACTCGGAGACGTCGGTCAGCAGGCAGACCGCGCCGACCTGATCGTTCTTCGCCGTCGGCAGCGCCGTGATCTCCACGAGGATCGCGCGGTCGGACGGATTCGTCAGCGAAGCGCGCCGGTTCTCGCCGCTCTCCAGCGCCTCGCGAATCGCCTGGAGCAGCTGGTCGACGTCCGCGCGCGGGCTGTCGTAGATGTCGCCGACGGCATCCAACTCCATCATTTCCAAAAAAGAGAGATTGCAGTGCACCACGCCCATGGCGCGGTCGACCGCCAGCAGCCCTTCCTCGATGCTGCCGATGACCAGCTCCAGCCGGTCGCGCTCCTCGCGCAGCGAGTCGATCGTCTCGACGAGGCGCAGCGAGAGCGTGTTCAGCGTGCGGCCCAGCTCGGCGATCTCGTCGTCGGACGTCACCGCGACGCGGTCGCCGTAGTCGCCGTCCGCCATCTTGCGCGCCACGCGCGTCATGCGCACGATTGGTCGCACGAGCATCCGCGTCTGACCGACGGCGAGCACCACCGCGAGCAGGATGGCGATGCCCGCCGCGACGGAGAGCAGCAGCCCCAGCTCGCGGCTGATGGCGCGCATGATCTCCACCGGCTGCGCGAGCACCACGCCGCCGACGATCTCGCCGTTCGCGTCGACGATCGGCGCGCCGGCAAAGACGATGACGCCGCCGGCAAACGTGAACTGGCGGATGGTCGTGAACGTCTCGCCGGAAAGCACGCGGTCGATGAACTGGCGGTCGATCGTGTCCAGCAGCTCGATGGCGCTGTAATCCGACTGCGGCGCGCCCCCGGCGTCCTGCACGCCCGCGGACGGGTTGTACCGCTGCATCAGCGGCGCTTCGTCGCCCTCGTCGTCGACGAAGAAGACCGCGGCGTTCGTCAGGTCCTGATACAGCTCGACCACGTAGCCGCGCGAGGCGCGCTCGGCAAAATTGAGGTTGCCCTCTTTCCGGGCGATGATGCGCACCTGCCGCTCCAGCTCCTCGACGGCGTTGGACTGGGTAAACTGGTAGCCAAAGATGTAGCACAGCACCGTCGCCAGCACGATCGAGAGGCTCGCGATCAGCAGGTGGCTGAACATCGTCTTTTTGCCGATGTTCCAGCCGTGAAACGGGTTGCCCACGCGCACTGCCCTCACCTCATCCGTCCGTCATTCGGTCACTTCAAAGCGGTATCCGACGCCCCAAACGGTCTTGATGTCCCAGCCGTTGCCCTCCGCGCAGAGTTTGGCGCGGATGCGCTTGATGTGGCTGTCCACGGCGCGCGTGTCACCGAGGAAATCGTAACCCCAGATGCTCTGCAGCAGGTGCTCGCGGCTGAACACCATGCCGGGATTGCTCGCCAGCGTCCAGAGGATCTCCGTCTCCTTCGGGGTGCACGGCACGACCTTGTCGTTGAGCTTGACGATGAACGCGCCCATGTCGATGTCCAGATTGCCCACCACGAGGTGCGCGCCCTGATCGCGCTCCTTCATCTCATGCATCCTGCGCAGCACCGCCTTGACGCGCGCGAGCACTTCCCGCGGGCTGAAGGGCTTGGTGATGTAGTCGTCCGCGCCCAGCTCCAGTCCGAGCAGCTTGTCAAACTCCTCGCCCTTCGCCGTCAGCATGATGATCGGCAGGTTCGATTCCTTGCGAATCTCGCGGCAGACGACCAGCCCGTCCATCTTCGGCATCATGATGTCCAGCAGCACGATGTCCGGGCGGGATTTCTGCACGTAGTCGAGCGCCTCTTCGCCGTCGTAAGCGGACAGGATCTGAAAGCCCTCCCGCTTGAAATACGCATTGAGCGAGCGATGGACGTTTTCGTCGTCGTCCGCGATCAAAATTCGATATCCACTGCGATGTTCTTCCATGTTTTTCCCTCCTCGCGCCTCAATTGTATCGAAAAAGTTTGGCAAAACTATGTCATGTTCGCCAACACAGCGGCGCGGCAACGCGGCGCTTCTCCTGCATTATAGCACACGCCGCGCGATGCGTTCAACCCGCGCGACAAAATTTGTCTCGCTTGAAAACCAGCGCGATGCGAATACTACGCAATGCCGGAATCAACGGGAACGGAGGATCGCAATGCGGAAAATTCGCGCGCTGATCGGCATGCCCGTGGTCGTAAACAACCGCAGGGTCGGTCGGGTGGTCCAGGCGGAACTGTCGGACGACCTGAGCCGGCTCGACGGGCTGTGGATGGACGCGGGCCTGCGGGGAACGCGGTTCATCCCCGCCGAGCATCTCGGCATGCTCGGACAGGTCGCCGTCATGGCGGACGACGCCGGTCGGCGCGGCAGAATGCGCGCCCAGCCGCTGTTTCGCCGCGCTGTCGGCACGGACGGCCGCCGCTTGGGCGCCGTCACGGGCGCGGAGATCGACGAGCTCACATTCGGCGTGCGCTCGCTCGAGCTCTCGCGCGGCCTGTGGGAGGACCTGTCGCGCGGTCGCGACCGCATCTGCTCGTTCACGCTGGACCGGGAAAACGGCGACGTCGTGGTCGACGTGTCGGAAACGGAAAAGGAGGGAGCAGACGATGAAGAGCGGCATGATGAAGGGGCTGATCACGGGCGCCGTGATCGGCGGCTCGGCGGCGATGATGTACGGCATCATGAACTGGCAGAGCGCCAAGAAGATGAACCAGCAGTTCAAGAAGACGGGGCGCTGGATCGCCGGCAAGACGGATGACCTGACCTCCCGCTTCTGAGCGAGATGGCGCACATGGCGGCGAGGCGCAGGCGCCCCGCCGCCGTCCTCACCAAGGCTGTGTGCACCCTGACAAGTCCGCGAACCACAGGCGCTTCCATTCCGCGCAAAGGCGCGCACGCCGCGCTCCGCGCGAAGCGACAGACAGCGCGACGATGGACGGAACGCCGTCCCATGCGCCCGGCGCATTCGCGCACGCGCAGCGATAGCGCTCTTCATTTCTGACAACGGGCGGCATATTCTTCCGCGCATTCATGCGCAGGCGAAACGAGATGTCCCGGGCGCGTGGGCGGGTTATTGCTCTTGTATTCTTCCGCGCATTCGCGCGCAGGCGAAGCGCTCGGAACACAACGAGCGCGCGGAGCCGCAATCCCGCGGATGGCTGCGCCGGATAGACCGTGTCGGTTGATCTGCCTCATCCGGCACATACTCCGCCGCAATCCCGCGGATGGCTGTGCCGGACAGGCCGTGCGCCGCGCGCGAAACAGCTTCCGCGCGCGGCGGCAAAACAGTATGAGGGACGGGAGGGAACGGCGATGACGGATCTCGCACGGCGAACGGCGGGGACGCGCGGCATGCTGCGCGCGGGCGCGATCGTGCTGGCGTTGGCAGCAGCCGCCGTATGGATGCGCGGCGCGCTGCTCGACGCGTTCGGGCTGGTGTTCGGCGCGGCAGCGATTGCCTTTCTCGCCGAACCGATCGCACGGCGGCTTGAGGGCAGGCTGCGGCGCAGCGCTGCCGCGCTGGGCGCGCTCGCCAGCTTGTTCGCGGCGCTGGTGCTGGCGGCGTGGCTGCTGCTGCCGGCGCTGATCGCCGAAGCCGTCGAGCTGGCGCAGGCGCTGCCGGACTCCATCGAAATGGTGCGGCGTTGGATCGGCGAGCTCTCC
>CALVPU010000146.1 GCA_944353735.1 uncultured Eubacteriales bacterium
AGCCCTTCGGGCCATGATTCGATGCCGTCGAAGTCCGAGCCGAAGCCGACGACGTCCTCCGCGCCGAGTTCGTACAGCGCGTCGATGTGGCGAACGACGTCGTCCAGCGTTGCCGGTTCCCTTTCAACCAGAAAGTTGGTGTAGAAGTTGACGCCGATAAAGCCGCGGCGCTCGATGATGGCGCGCGCCATGTCCTTCGTCAGGTTGCGCTCCCGGTTTCGCAGCCAGCGGCAGTCGGAATGGCTGGCGATGGGCGGCAGCGCCGTGCGCTCGCACACCTCCCAAAATCCGGCGTCGTTCAGGTGGGACACGTCGGCGAGGATGCCGCGGCGATCCATCTCGGCGAGCAGCTCGCGACCGAACGGCTTGAGCTTTTCGCCGGAACCGCTCTTTGCGGGATAGCCGATCTCGTTTTCATAGTTCCATGTCAGCGCGATCATGCGCAGCCGCGAATCTCCGTCGAACTCCGCCAGCTTTTCCAGCGAACCGGCGAACATCTCGCCGCCCTCGCAGGACAGGATGCCCGCGGGCGCTGCGGGCGGTTCATCCGGAAGCTTGCCGCGCAGCATGTCCAGCGGCAGGCGATAGGATGCGGCGAGCATTTCTTTCCCGTCCTCATACGGCGTGCCCGCCGGTCCCTTTCTGCCGGCGAACATGGCAAACGTCTGCAGGCCAACGCCGCCCAGGCGCATCTTTTCAGGCGTGACCGCACAGTCTTCCGGGCGCTTGCCCTCGATGGCGATGGCATAGAGCGTATCGCAGTGGGCATCGGCAATAAACATGGGCTTTTCCTCCCGTTTCAGATCGTTTTTCTTTGCAAACCCGCATATACCTTTATATTGTGGTACCTTTATCATTGTAGCGCAATCGCGGACAAATTTCAATAGCTTGTGCGCGACGGCTTGACAGGCGGCGCGGAATGCGCTATGCTGTCACCGCAGCGGGGAGGATGAATGGTCATGGCATACGATCTTTCGCGGCTGCTCGCGCAATTGACCGAACTGGCGGACGAGCGCTACCGCCGCTTCAACGAAGGGCTGATGCCCGGCATGCGCGGGACCAGCCTCGGGGTGCGCATGCCGGCGCTGCGCAGGCTGGCGCGCGGGATTGCCGCGGAGGACCCGCAGGGATTTCTCGACGCCTCGCTCGGCGCACAGGTTCACGAGCTCAATCTGCTGCACGCGATGGTGCTGGCGCGGCGTCCGAACCTCGAGCGCATGGCGCGCCTGCGCGCGTTTGTGCCGACGCTCGCCAACTGGGCGGTCTGTGATCTGCTCTGCGGAGAGCTCAAGCCCGCGCCTGCCGATCTTGATGAACTGGCGGCGTTTCTCGACGAGTGCATTGCCTCGGGCGCGGAGTATCCGGTGCGCTTCGCCTATGTCGCGCGCATGCTGTATTATCGCGACGACGCCCACATTGAACAGACGCTGCAGCGCTGCGCCGCCTTCCGCCACGAGGGCTATTACGCGCGCATGGGCGTGGCGTGGGGGCTTTCGATGCTGTTTCTCTGCCAGCGCGCGCGGACGCTGCGCTTTCTGGAAACAAACGCACTGGACCGCTTTACCCACAACATGACCATCCGCAAGGCGATCGAGTCCCGCCGCGTGACCGACGCCGACCGCGCACTGCTGCGCGCGCTTGCGCGACCGCCGCGTTGATTGCCGGGAATTGCGAATATCTTTGCCAGCAGAGGAGGGATGCGCATGCAGCAAATTCTGCTCGCCGAGGAAATTGAGGCATTGAAACTCGAACAACGCCTGACAGACCACATCCGCGGAGGCCGCCTGGGCTATTTTGAGGGCTTTGAGAATCACAGCCTGATGGCGTTTGCGTGGAACGATCCGCGTGGCAGACGCGGTCGCGAAGCCGAGGTGGTCGTCTATCTGAGCCACGGCGACCTGCTCGTGTTCTGCCGCAGCGAGACGGTGCGGGCAGAGATCCGCGACCGCCTGCCGCGCGGACAGAGCAACGAGCGCGCGCTGTACGGACTGTTCGTCGAGATGCTGCGCGACGACATGGAAGGACTGGACGAGCTGGAAAAGCGCATTACCGATGCCGAGGACGCCGCCCTGAAGTCGTCGCACAGCGTGTATCTGGGCAAGATCGTGCGCTACCGCAAGCTGCTGCTGCGCATGAAGCGCTATTATACGCGCCTGGACGCCATCTTCGACAACCTCTCCGCCAATGCCAACGACCTGCTCTCCGCCGAAGGCGAAAAGCTCTTCGCTGTGCTGATGAACCGCAATCACCGCCTGCTCGACGCTGCCGTCAACCTGCGCGATTACGTCACGCAGATGCGCGAGGCGTATCAGGCGCAGATCGACATCGAGCAGAACAGTCTGATGAAGGTCTTTACCGTCGTCACCGCCCTCTCCACACCCGTGACCGTGCTCACCGGTTGGTACGGCATGAACTTTGCGCGCATGCCCGAGCTGTCGTGGTCGTGGGGCTATCCGGCAGCCTTCGGCGTCAGCGCGCTGGTGACGCTTGGACTGATCGTGCTGTTTCGCAAAAAGCGCTGGCTGTAGGGAATGCGCATGCATGGATATGCATTTGTGAGCGGAAAATTTGTTAATTTACGCGCTTTCGCTTGCATTTTTGGCGAGCGTGTTGTATAATCTATTCATCAAAAAGTTTGGAGGAGACTTTCATGAAGAGACTTCTGGCTTTGGTTCTGGTTTGCATGCTGGCGCTGGCTGGCGCGGCGCTGGCCGAGGAGAGCAAGGGCACGCTGACGATGGGCACGAACGCCGCCTTCCCGCCGTATGAGTACTACGACGACGCGACCGGCGAAATCGTCGGCATCGACGCCGAGGTCGCCGCGGCGATCTGCGAAAAGCTCGGCTACGAGCTCGCCATCGAGGACATGGAATTCGCGTCGATCATTCCGGCGATCACGTCCGGCAAGGTCGACTTCGGCATGGCGGGCATGACCGTGACGGAGGAGCGCCTGCAGTCTGTCGACTTCACGATTTCCTACGCCACGGGCATCCAGTCCATCATCGTTCCGGAAGACAGCCCGATCACGACGGTCGACGACCTGACCGCCGAGGGCGCGAACTACACCGTCGGCGTGCAGCTGGGCACCACCGGCGACCTCTACTGCACCGGCGACATTGAAGAGGCGGGCTTCGGCACGGTCGAGCGCTTCAACAACGGCACCGACGCGGTGCTCGCGCTGACGAGCGGCAAGATCGACTGCGTGGTCATCGACGACGCGCCGGCGCAGAATTACGTCGCCGCGAACGAGGGCCTGAAGATTCTCGACACGAGCTACACCGTCGAGGAGTACGCCATCGCGCTGGCGAAGGACAGCGCGCTGACCGAGGAGATCAACGCCGCGCTCGAGGAGCTCATCGCCGACGGCACGGTGCAGGCGATCGTCGACAAGTACATCGTCGCGGAATAAGCCTTGCAGGCAAGGTCAACGTGGGGAGCGGACGCCCGCTCCCCGCTTGTCTATGAGGACCGCTTTGGCGGGAATAGGAGGGAATTCGCTTGCAGGCATGGTTTGAGAGTTTGAAGGCGGATTTTGAACTGAACTTCATTCAGGGAAACCGCTGGAAATTCCTGCTGGACGGCTTAGGCGTGACGCTGATCATCACGCTGCTGGCCGGACTGCTCGGCGTGGTGCTCGGCGTCATCATCGCCATGATCCGCTCGACCTACGACAAGACCGCCGAAGGCGCGCGCAAGACGCTCGGCAGGCGGCTGTTCGGCGTGCTGGACAAGGTATGCCGCGTCTATCTGACGGTCATCCGCGGCACGCCGGTGGTCGTGCAGCTGATGATCATCTACTTCGTCATATTCGCCTCGTCGAACAACGGCACGCTGATTGCGGCGCTGGCGTTTGGCCTCAATTCGGGCGCCTACGTGGCGGAGATCGTGCGCGGCGGCATCATGTCCATCGACAATGGACAGTTCGAGGCGGGGCGCAGCCTTGGCTTCAACTATGTGCAGACGATGCGCTTCATCGTCATCCCGCAGGCGATGAAGAACGTGCTGCCGTCGCTGGCGAATGAATTCATCGCGCTGCTCAAGGAGACGTCCGTCGCCGGCTACGTGGCGGAAAAGGATCTGACGAAGGCGGGCGACATCATCCGCAGCCGCACGTATTCGCCGTTCATGCCGCTGATCGCCGTGGCGCTGATCTATCTGGTGCTGGTCATGTTCTTCTCATGGCTGGTCGGCAAGCTGGAGAGGAGGCTGAGGAACAGTGACCACTGACGTTCTCATTCAGGTGCGCGATCTGACCAAGACGTTCACGTCCGCGAGCGAGATCCACGCCCTCAACGGCGTGAGCACGGACGTCCGACGCGGCGAGGTCGTCGTCGTCATCGGACCGTCCGGGTCGGGCAAGTCGACGTTTCTGCGCTGCCTGAACCTGCTGGAGATCCCGACCTCGGGCACGATTACGTTTGAGGGCGTGGACATCACCGACCCGAAGGTCAACATCAACGTCCACCGCCAGAAGATGGGCATGGTGTTCCAGCACTTCAACCTCTTTCCAAACATGACCGTGCTGCGCAACATGACCGTTGCGCCGGTCGAATTGCACAGGAAGAGCAAGCAGGAAGCCGAAGCCATGGCGATGAAGCTGCTCGAGCGCGTCGGTCTGGCGGACCGCGCAAACGCCTATCCCAGCCAGCTCTCCGGCGGTCAGAAGCAGCGCATCGCAATCGTGCGCGCGCTGTGCATGGAGCCGGACGTGATGCTGTTTGACGAGCCGACGTCCGCGCTTGATCCTGAGATGGTCGGCGAGGTGCTCGACGTCATGAAGTCGCTGGCAAAGGACGGCATGACGATGGTCGTCGTCACCCACGAGATGGGCTTTGCGCGCGAGGTGGGCGACCGCGTGATCTTCATGGACGGCGGCAAAATCCTCGAAGAGGGTTCGCCGGAACAGATCTTCAACCATCCCCAAAATGCGCGGCTGCAGGAATTCCTTTCCAAGCTGCTGTAAAGCGTTGCCTGGCGGCTCGCATGTGTGCGGGGCGCTGTCCGATATGGACAGCGCCCCGTTTTCCTTTTGTGCTCCGCCGTCATTCCACGTCGCCGACGCGCCGGAAGACGACCGCCGTGCGGCAGGGGATATAGACCTCGAAGCCGATGCCGCGCCCCTCGACTTCCTTGGTGTAGTAGACGTAGCGTTCGCTGATGCGGTCCTGACCGCCGAAATCGACTTCATCCGTGGAGAAGATCGCGCAGTACTGACCCGCGCCCGTGGCGTGCGCCGGCACAAAGAAGTCCGTCGGCGAATAGGTGGGGTTGAAGTTGAACAGGTAGATGAGGTCCCCCTTGGCATAGGCGAGCAACTTGTTTTCCTGATCGACCCAGAGGTTGACCACGTCGGTCTTGTTCAGCACGCGGTACTTGCGGGCGAACTTGAGCATCGCCCGGTCGAACTGCTGCAGCCACTGGTACTTCAGATAACCGTTGTCCGCCAGCGACCACTGACGGCGCGCATACTTAAAGCTCCAGCCGTTGCCCTCGCGTGGGAAGTCGATCCATTCCGGATGACCGAACTCGTTGCCCATGAAGTTCAGATACGCCTCGCTGCCCAGCGTCAGCGTGATGAAGCGGATCATCTTGTGCAGCGCGATGGCGCGGTCGATGGTCAGGGAGTGGTAGGCCTTGTCCATGCCGGTGTACATCTCCGCGTCTGCCATGCGGAAGATGAGCGTCTTGTCGCCGACCAGCGCCTGATCGTGGGATTCGCAGTAGCCGACGTTTTTCTCCTTCGGACGGCGCGTCGTCAGCTCATACCACAGCGCGAACATGTCCCACTTGTCGTCGGGAACATCCTTGAGCAGCTTGATCCAGAAATCCGGAATGCCCATCGACAGGCGGTAGTCGAAGCCGATGCCGCCGCTGCGGATCGGAACCGCCATGCCCGGCATGCCGCTCATCTCCTCGGCGACGGTGATGGCGAAGGGATTGACGGCGTGAATCAGCTCGTTGGCGAGCTGGAGATAGGTGATGGCGTCCACGTTTGTGTTCAGGCCAAAGTACTGGTTGTAATTCGTGAACGCCGTGCCGAGGCCGTGATCCTGGTAGATCATCGACGTGACGCCGTCGAAGCGGAAACCGTCGAAGTGATATTCCTGCAGCCAGAACTTGAGGTTGGAGAGCAGGAAGTGGATGACCTCGTGCTTGCCGTAATTGAACAGTTTTGAACCCCATGCGGGGTGGTTGCCGCGGTCGCCGGGCAGGAAATACTGGTCTTCCGTGCCGTCAAAGAGATTCAGGCCCTCGCCGACGTTGGGGCTGGCATGGGAATGCACGACGTCGAGCAACACGAACATGCCCATCTCGTGCGCGCGGTTGATGAGGTATTTCAGGTCGTCCGGCTCGCCGTACCAACTGCTCGCGGCAAAGAAATTCGTTACCTGATAGCCGAAAGAGGCGTAGTACGGGTGCTCCATGATTGCCATCAGCTGCACGGTGTTGTAGCCGAGGTCGCGGATGCGCGGCAGGTTAAATTCGGCAAACTCGCGGTAGGTGCCGACGCCCTCGCGCTCCTGCGCCATGCCGACGTGCGCCTCGTAGATGAACAGCGGCGAGACCTTGCGCTTGCCATAACCGCCGTCGGTCCAGTGGAACGGGCGCGGCGGCGCCCAGATCTGCCCGACGAACTGATTCGTCTCCTTGTCCTGCACCGCGCGGTGGATGTAGCTGGGGATGCGGTCGAATGTCTGACCGCCCTTGCGGATCTGCAGCTTGACGCGCTGCCCATGCTGCAGGGCGTCCGCACCCGCCAGCTCGATTTCCCAGACGCCTCCTTCGCGGCGCATGAGCGGATGCGAGGCGCGGTCCCAGCCGTTGAAGTCGCCCATGAGGTTTACGGCGTCCGCGCCGGGCGCCCACTCGCGGAACACCCAGCCGGTCTCGGTGCGGTGAAAGCCGTAGAACAGATAGCCGTTGGCGAATGCCGACAGATCCGCCTTGTCGCCGAGCAGGCGCTGCCGCGTCTCGGCATGGCGGCGCATGCGCAGTTCAATATCATTGTAAAATGGCTGCAGATAGGGATCGATCGCCATGATTTTGTACTGCTTCTTCCGGGGGCTCTTCTTCATTCATAACACCTCCACAAAGATTATTATAACGAAAAAACTTTGCCAAATCAACGGGGAATCGGACATTTTACCCGCCTGATTTGTCTGAAATATTGAAAATTTGACCTTCCATGCCGCCGGCGGCATGTTGCGCCGGAACAAGCCATAGGATTCTTTCAGACGGATGGAGGTGATCGCTTGGTCATGCGGGAACTGTCCGGCATGCTGCCCGCCGTCGTGACGGACGCGATTGCGCAGGAGGGCGAGGCGCTGACGGAGATCCGGCTGCGCCCGGGGTGCAGGGTGCGGCTCGTCAGCGGTCGGAAGGACCGCTTTTGCGGCGCGCCGCTTGCGGCGGAAGACTTTCGCCGCCTGCTCGGCGCGATGATGGAGCACAGCTACTATGCCCGCGAGGAGGAACTGGCGCAGGGATACTTTACGATGCGCAACGGCTGCCGCGTCGGCGTCTGCGGGGCGTACGCGCCCAGTCCGGGCGGCGGGCTGGTGATGCGCGCGATCGGTTCGGCGTGCATTCGTGTTGCCCGCGAGGTGCGCGGCTGCGCGACGCCACTGGTCGAGCGCATGCTTGCGCTCGGCGCGAAGGGCACAATACTGCTCTCGCGTCCGGGAATGGGCAAGACAACCCTGCTGCGCGACGCCGCGCGTCTGCTGTCCGCGAGCGGGCTGACGGTGGGCATTGCCGACGAGCGGCATGAACTCGCCGCCTGCCGCGACGGCGTGCCGACGCTCGACGTAGGCGAGCGCAGCGACGTCGCCGATGGCTGCCCGAAGCATCTGGCGATGGAGCGGTTGGTGCGGTCGATGGCGCCGGACGTGATCGTCACCGACGAGATCGGCAATGCCCGCGACGCGGAAGTATTGCGCGAAACGGCGCGGCAGGGCGTGGCGCTGCTCGCCTCGGCGCACGCGGCGGGATTTGACGACCTGCGGCGCGGCATGCTCGGTGCGCTGACCGACGGCGGCGTTTTTTCGCTCGCCGTGCTGCTCGAGGGCGCGCCCGGACGCATTGCCGAGATGCGCGCGCTCAGCGCCGCGGCATGACGCTGCGTCTGGCGCTGGCGGCGGTGATCGTCGCCGCGTGCGGACTGTGCGGCGCGGCGCTGGCGCGCGCGGAAGAACGGCGCTGGCGAATGCTGCAGGATACGGTAAGCGGCTTAAAGCGGCTGCGCGTGCAGATCGTCCACCTGCGGGAACCGCTTGCGCGCGCGCTGAAGCAGTCCGGCGCGCAACTGCTCGCCGCGACGGCGGAGCACTTAGACGGCGCGCCTTGTGCGGCGGAGGCATGGCGGCAAACGTGGTCGGTCGCCGGTTCGCGCGGCGGCGCGGGCGACTGCCTGTCGGCGCAGGATGTGCAGGCGCTCGAGCGGCTGTTCGACCGCCTCGGCGAGAGCGGCTGCGCGGATCAGGACGCGGCCATTCGCGCATGTGCGGCGGAACTCGAGGAAGCGGCGGAGAACGCGCGGCAGCGCGCCATGGCGACGAACCGGCTGTACACGTCGCTGGGACTGCTGCTCGGCCTGGCGCTGGCGGTGCTGGTGGTCTAGAGCGGCGGAGCGTGCGGCCTGTCCGAAAGGAGGTCCTATGGACATCGATATCCTCTTTCGCATCGCCGCAATCGGCATATTGGTCACGGTGATCGCGCAGATTCTCACCCGCGCGGGGCGCGAAGACATGGCAATGCTGGCGACGTTGTCCGGACTGGTCGTCGTGCTGGTGATGGTCGTGAACATGATCGCGGAACTGTTCGCTTCCATTCGCGCGATGTTTTCGCTCTGAGCGATGGCGGAGACGGCGGTCCGCATCGTTGTGCTCTGTCTGGCGGCGGCGATGGTCTGCGCTTCGCTGCGCGCTCAGCGACCGGAAATGGCGACGGCGATCTCGCTGGCGGTCGGCGTGGCGGCGCTGCTGATGACGAGCGACGCGATTGCCGCCATGTCGGGCGGTTTTCATCAGTTTCTGCAGATGGCGGCGCTTGAGGGAGAACGCGCGGAGATCATCCTGCGCGCTGCGGGCATCGCGATCATTTCTGAACTGGGGGTGCAGATATGCTGCGACGCGGGGGAAACGGCGCTCGCCGGGCGGATTCGTCTGGCGGCGCGCATCGCGATGCTCGGCATGGCGATGCCGCTGGTTGCCGAAATCGCCGACGCCGTGACATCGGTGCTCGGCTGAGCGCCCGCTGCGCGCTTGCGCGTCTTCACTTCAAGATGCGCCGCGACCGGTTGGCGCAGCTTCCGCGTCCTTCAGGCGATTGTAGGCGTTTCCGGTGCGGGATGCGGTTGCGGCGCATGGGCGCGGCGTTCGGCGCCGCGCTGCTTCTCGCGCTGCTCTTTGCACCCGCCGCATGTGCCGAGGCGGAACAGGCGATCCTCGATGCGCTGGAGCTGGACGAGTTGGCGCGCGTGGGCGAGGAAGCCGGTCTGGATGTGCGCGCGACGGTCGCGGAACTGCTGCGCGGCGAGCAGGCGCTTCCAGACGCGCTGGGCATGCTTCTGGACGGCGCGCTTTCCTCGCTGCTGGATGGATTTCGAACGGTTGCGCCGGCGCTTGCCGTGCCCATGGCGGCGTCGCTGGCGACGCGCGTTGCCCTGCCCGACGGCGCTTCGGTGCAGCGGACTGTGCGCTTCGTCTGCCGGATTTCCGCGGCGGGCGCGCTCGTCGCCGCCTACGCTCAGCTCGCCGAGGCGGCACAGTCGCTGATGTCGGCGGCGGCGCGCTGTTCCGATGCGCTGGCGCCGGCGATGATCGCCGCAGTCGCGCTTTCCGGCGCGGAAACCACTGCCGCTGCGCTGACGCCGATGACCGCCGTCTGCGCCGACCTCATCCAGCCGTTGTTCGCTCGATGGGGCATCGCGCTCGCCGGCGCCGCAGCGGGTGTCGCCATTGCCGGCAACCTCTCGCCGAGCATCCGCCTCAAGCGCCTCCACGGACTGCTGCGCCAGGTGCTGCAGTGGGGCGCGGGGACGGTGTTGGCGGCGTTCTTCGCCGCGCTGAACATTCAGGGACGCCTCGGCGCTGGGCGCGATTCGGTCGCCGCGCGCACGGCGCGATACGCCATCGAAAGCCTCGTGCCCGTGATCGGCGGCAATGTTTCCGACTCCCTGGATTCGCTGCTGTCGACGGCATTTGCCGTCAAGGGCGCGCTGGGTGCGACGGGATTGGCGCTGCTGATCGTCATTTCCGCAGCGCCGGTACTGCGCGTCGCACTGACGTCGCTGGCGCTCAAGCTGATGTCCGCCATCTCAGAGCCCCTCGGCGACGACGGCATGACGGCGATGACGGCGCAGTTCGCCGACGCGGCGGAGATGCTGCTGGTCGCCTGCGTGGCGGCGTTGCTGCTGTGCGCGATGCTGACGGGCAGCTGCATGAGCGCGGCGGAAAACGTCGTGCGCTGAGGAGGGAAGGCATGGGAGTTGAATGGCTGGGGCAGTCCGTGCGCGCAATCGCCGCGGTCAGCGTGATCGCCGCCGTCGTCGAGTGCGCCGCCGAAGACGGCGAGCGCTCGGACGGATTCCGGCTGGTCTGCGGTGCGGCGGTCGCGGCGGCGGTCGTGCGCATGGCGGCGGTCGCGGCGCAGAACTTCTTCTGAGCGGCGGACACGGATACGGAAGGATTGTTCCGGAATGAAGAAGATCTTGGACAGGCTGCGCGGCGCGCGCTGGATCGAGCTGCTGCTGGCGATTGCCGCGGCGGCGATCCTGCTGCTGCAGCTGATGGACGGCAGCGGCGGCAGCGATCTGGAGCGGCGGCTGGCGTCGATCCTCTCGTCGGTCGAGGGCGTGGGCGGCGTGGAGGTCATGGTAGTCGAAGGAGAGGACGGTGCGGTGGAAGGCGTGCTGGTGGTCGCCGACGGCGCCGACGACGCGGGCACCTGCCTGCGCATCCAGTACGCCGTGCAGACGCTACTGGGCGTGGAAGCTGCCAGCGTGGAGGTCGTCCGCCGGGCGGGATAGGAGGGAAAAGCCATGAAGCGAAAGCTGATCGCATGCGCGGTCGCCGCGGCACTGGCGTTGGGCGCGCTTGCCGGATACGCGCTGGGAAGGCACACGGCAAGTGAAGCGCAGACGGCGTTGGCGCCGGCGGCTTCGGGGCCTTCGGGGCCTTCGGCGGATTCGATCGAACAGTTTCGCACCGAGCGCGAGCAGCTCAGGCAGATGCAGCTGAGCCAGCTCAATGAGATTGTCTACGGCGAGGGCACGACCGAAGCACTCGCCGCGCAGGCACGCCAGCGCCAACTCGAACTGATGGCGTGGGCGGAGCAGGAACAGACGATCGAGACCGTGCTCCGCGCGCGCGGCTTTACGGACGCGCTGGTTACCATCCACACTTCATCGGTCAACGTGCTGGTGCGCGCCGACGCGCTCACGCGCGAACAGTCGGCGGTCATTTTGGAACTCGTGATGCGAGAAACGGGCGTTTCGGGCGGAAATGTGAAAATCATCCCCGTAAATTGACGCAAAGTATTTGCACTCAGGCCAAATATCTGGTATAATAGGTTTGGAAAAGGAGGTTCGCACTATGAACGAGAATTATCCGTCGGATGTCAAGCTGGATGAAAATCCGGACGGCACCGTATCGTTTGCAACGGATGTCGTCGCCACCATCGCCGGTCTGGCGGCGACGGAGGTCGAAGGCGTGTCGAGCATGAGCTCGCCGTCGTCCGGCCTTGCCGATATGTTCTCCCGCCGCAGCACGCGCAACTTCACCAAGGGCGTGCGCGTCGACTTGGACGGCAATACGGTCACGGTCGACGTCACGATCGTCGTCGAGTACGGTTCGCCCGTACCGGACGTAGCCCGCGGCATTCAGGAGAACGTCAAGAAGGCGATCGAGACGATGAGCGGCCTGACGGTGCACTCCGTGGACGTGCACGTCTCCGGCGTCAGTTTCGAGCGCGAACAGCGCGCCGCCAAGGAGCTGGACGAGCAGCAGAAGAAGATGCTCGAGCAGACCGACAGCGCTGCGACGCAGTCCGAGGAGCAGGAGCCTGCCGCCGGCGCGGCTCCGGAAGCAGACGAGGCGCCCGTGGAAGCGGACGAGGATTTGGACGGCGTGCTCGACGAGGATCTGGAGGACGACCTGCTGGACGAAGAGGATGCGCCAGCGGACGAGGCGGCGGAAGCGGAAGAAGCGGCGGACGATCGCGCACGCTGACGGCGCGGCTGCGTCAGGGACCTGCGGACCGCGTGTTCGTCAGGTCCTTGCGTGCATGCGCGGATTGCGCAGAACGGGACGCCGGCGGGACGGCGCGGATGAGCGCATACATAAGGAGGAATCGTTGTGAAGGTGAATCTGGGCAAGCGGATTATCCTGTTCTTCCACTGGTTGATCTCGGTGATCCTGCTCCTGTGCGTCGCGTTTTCCGCCATTCCGCAGTGGCTCGCAGCGCTGTTGGGACATGAGCTTTCGCATACGCTGTTTATCGTGTTCGCCATCGCCTACGCGCTGCTCTGCGCGGCGACCGCATGGGTGATTTTCCAGCGCGGACCGCGTCGCGCCGAGCGCGGATTCATCACGGTGGATTCCTCTGACGCCGGTCGCGTGCGCATTGCGGTCAGCGCGGTCGAGCAGATGGTCAAGCAGGCCGTGCGCTCGGTCGACGGCATTTCCGAGATGAAGATCGCCATTTCCGGCGAGGATGATGCCCTCGCCATCGTCGTCAACGTCGTGCTCCTGAGCGGGACGCACGTGCCGACGGTGACGATGAACATGCAGCGCGCCATTCGTCAGTTCATCGAGGCGAACTGCGGCGTGTCGGTTCAGTCCGTGTCGATCAATATCCAGTCGGTGGCGCTGCCTGCCGAACCGGGCAGCCGAAAGGGACGCCGCTTCTCCTCACCTGCGGGCGCACAGCCTGTGGATGCTGAGCCGATTGTGCCGGCAACCGCTGCTGAACCGGAACCGCCGGCAGCCGACGAACCGGCGATGTCCGACGAACCGGAGATTCCGCAGGCGTCTGAACCGGAATCTGTTCAGCTGGATTTGAGCGCGGATGGCGAATCCGAGGACGCGCTGGTTGACGACGCCGCGGATTACGTGCCCGCAGAACCCGAGGCGAGCGAAGCGCCCGCGGGGCTTGGATACGACCCGGATCCGGAGAACTGGCAGCCGGAACCGGCACGGGAAAACGAGGACGAGGATAAGGCATAGCAGATGCGCCGGAGTTCCGGCGTCGAATAACTGCTGAAGCGATGGGGGAACGATATGGACAGAAGGATCGCGCGCGCGCACGCCATGAAGCTGATCTACGAGTGGGAGATGGGCGGCGACGGCGGCGAGGAGACGCGGCTGAACCTGCTGGGCGTGGCGCCCGGCGGAGCGGAATGCGATTACCTGGACCGC
>CALVPU010000147.1 GCA_944353735.1 uncultured Eubacteriales bacterium
CCACCGAGATCTACACTCTTTCCCTACACGACGCTCTTCCGATCTCTGCAAACCGGTGGCAAAGGCGCGCGCCTCCTCCGTCCGAAGCGCCGGTCAAGCCGGCAAACGCAAAAACCGTCCCGATGAGAACTCGGCGGCGGTTTTTGTTTGATTCGTCGGGCGCGCGGGTTTTCCCGCCGCATGGGCGGCTTGCCTGCCCTGTCACATGTTCGGCGGCGGAGGAGCGTAGCTCCTCCGCCGCGGTCTGTCTGCCGCCGCGCTGGCGGCGTCGGGCGCGGGATCAGTAGTTTTCCTTGCGCACCTCGAAGAAGCTCTGGGGATGATTGCACACCGGGCAGACCTCGGGCGCCTTCTTGCCCATCACCAGATGTCCGCAGTTGCGGCACTCCCAGATCGTCATCTCCGCCTTCTCGAACACCTGCTGCATCTCCACGTTCTTGAGCAGGGCGCGGTAGCGTTCCTCGTGCGACTTTTCAATCTTCGCCACGCCGCGGAAGCGCGCCGCCAGCTCCGTGAAGCCCTCTTCCTCCGCCTCGCGGGCGAAGCGGTCGTACATGTCGGTCCACTCGTAGTTCTCGCCGTTGGCGGCGCTGACCAGGTTCTGCGCCGTCTGCCCCAGCTCGCCCAGCGCCTTGAACCACAGCTTGGCGTGCTCCTTCTCGTTCTCCGCCGTCTTGAGGAAGATCTCCGCGATCTGCTCGTAGCCCTCCTTCTTCGCCACGGAGGCGAAGTAGGTGTACTTGTTGCGCGCCTGCGATTCGCCGGCAAAGGCTTCCCACAGGTTCTTCTCCGTCTTGCTGCCCTTCAGCTCCATCGTTCCATCTCCTTTGCATGATTTTGTCGGGAATGTTCCGGTGCTCAACCTGAATTCTATTCCCATTATACACGAGAAATACCCTGCTGGCAACGGGATCAAACGCGGCGGAACATAACAAATCGTTATGGGTATATAATTGCCCATTTACATCTGTGCGCTACACTGTAAAGGACAGGACAGGCAAGATCAATCGCAGGAAAGGTTGAGGCGCGCATGGATGGATTCGGCGTGCTCGCGTTGGCGGGCGGATTGGCGCTGTTTCTCTTCGGCATGGACATGATGGGCAAGAGCCTGGAGCGGCAGGCGGGCAAGCGCCTGCAGGCGGTGCTGGAAAAGTGGACGGCAAACCCGGCGAAGGGCTTTCTGGTGGGTCTGGCGGCGACGGCGGTGATCCAGTCGTCGTCGGCGACGACGGTGATGGTCGTCGGATTTGTGAACGCGGGGCTGATGCAGCTGAATCAGGCGTGCGGCGTGATCATGGGGGCGAACGTGGGCACGACGGTGACGGCGTGGCTGCTGAGCCTGTCGGGCATCGACGCGGGCGCTACGGCGCTTCGCCTGCTGACGCCGGAGGCGTTTGCGCCGGCGCTGGCGCTGGCGGGCGCGGCGATGTTTTTGTTCTGGCGGCGCGAGCGGGTGAAGAACGCCGGCGCAATCCTGCTGGGGTTCGCGATTTTGATGTACGGCATGACGGTGATGTCCAGCGCCATGGCGCCGCTGGCGGACGCGCCCGCGTTTACGCGCCTGTTTACGGCGTTTTCCAACCCGATGCTCGGCGTGCTGGTGGGCGCGGTGCTGACGGCGGCGCTGCAGTCGTCGTCGTCGTCGGTGGGCATCCTGCAGGCGCTGTGCGCCACCGGCGCGGTGACCTATGCCAGTGCCATACCGATCGTCATGGGGCAGAACATCGGCACCTGCGCGACGGCGCTGATCTCGTCCATCGGCGCCAGCCGCAATGCCCGCCGCGCGGCGCTGGTGCACCTGTACTTCAACGTCATCGGCACGGCGGCGCTGCTGGCGCTGTACGCGCTGGCGGACGTCGCGATCGGCCTGCCGTTTACCGCCGAAACGGCGACGCCGGTGGGCATCGCCGCGGTGCATACGGGCTTCAACGTGCTGTCGACGGCGCTGCTGCTGCCGTTTGCGCACCAGCTGGAGCAGCTGGCGCGGCTGACCGTGCGCGACGGCGCGGAGGAAAGGGCGCCGGAGGCGCTGGACGCGCGGCTGCTGAACACGCCCGCCGTCGCCGTGGAACAGTGCCGCCGCGTGACGGCGGACATGGCGCGCACCGCGCGGCGGGCGTTCAACGCCGCGCTGGCGCTGCTGGGACGCTACGACGCGTCCGCCGCGGAGGAGATCGGCAAGTTGGAAAGGC
Organism: uncultured Eubacteriales bacterium; assembly: GCA_944353735.1. Taxonomy (GTDB): domain Bacteria; phylum Bacillota; class Clostridia; order Christensenellales; family Aristaeellaceae; genus Faecivicinus. The sequence continues at coordinate 2,193 of CALVPU010000147.1, forward strand.
GCATCGACCGCTTTGAGGACGCCATCGGCGCCTATCTGGTCAAGCTCTCCGCGCGCGAGCTGAGCGCCGGAGACGGTCGCGCCGCGGCGATGCTGCTGCACATGATCGGCGATTTCGAGCGCATCGGCGACCACGCGGTGAACATCGTCGAGGTCGCGCAGGAGCTCGCCGAGAAGAAGCTCAGGTTTTCCGAAGCCGCCCGGCGCGAGCTGCGCGTGCTGGAGAACGCCGTGACCGACGCGCTGACGATGGCGGTGCGCGCCTTTGAGACCGGCGACCTCGCCCTCGCTCGGCAGGTCGAGCCGCTGGAGCAGGTGGTCGACGACCTCGTGCGCGAACTCAAGAGCCGCCACGTCGAGCGGCTGCAGAGCGGCGAGTGCACCATCCGCATGGGCTTCGTGCTCTCCGACCTGACGAACAACTGCGAGCGCGTCGCCGACCACTGCTCGAACATCGCCGCCACGCTCGTCGAGTACGCGCAGGGGGAGTTCGAGATGCACGGCTACACCGACCGCGCCGCGTCAGGCGCCGGCTTCCGCGACGAGTACGAGGCGTACCGCGAAAAGTACCGCCTGCCCGGGGACTGAGGCGGCGCGTGTCCCGCGCCTTTCGCCGGGTGTGTGCGGCGGAGGGCGCTTTTTGCGCGCCTTGCGGCATGAGCTGACGATATCTTAACTTTCCGCGCGTTGACTTCCCCGCCCGTTCGGCGGATAATGGATGCAGGGCGCCGCGGGAGCCTTTTCCGGGCGCGCCGCCGGAGCTCGCTCCGGCCTGTGCAACGGACCATCTCAATCTTTCGATGAGGAGAACCATATGCAGAAGATCAAGTTTATCACCGATTCCGCCAGCGATATCTCCGAACAGGACGAGCGCGAACTGGGCATCCACGTGATCCCCTTCCCGGTCACCTTCGGCGACCGGACGCTGCTCAGCCGCGTGGACTTCGACAACGAGCGCTTCTATCAGATGCTCGAGGCGGCGCCGGAGATTCCCACCACCTCGCAGATCACCGTGTACCAGTATGGCGAGCTGTTCGAGGCGGCGTACCGCGAGGGCTGCACCGACGTGATCAACACCACCATCAATTCCGAGGGTTCCGGCACCTACAACAGCGCCTGCCTCGCCGCGCAGGTGTTCTTCGAGGGACATCCCGAAGCGCAGGGCCGCTTCGCCATCCACAACCTCGACGGTCAGAGCTATACCTGCGGCTACGGCTACGCCGTGACCGAGGGCGCGAAGATGGCGCGCGACGGCAAGGACGTGGACGAGATCCTCGCGTTCATGAACGAGTGGCTGGCGCGCTGCGTGGTCTACTTCGTGCCCTACACGCTCAAGTACGCCGGCAAGTCCGGGCGCATCCCCAGCGCGGCGGCGTTTGTCGGCGAACTGGTGGGCCTAAAGCCGGTGATGCGGCTGCACGACCACGTGATCGTCACCAACGACAAGGTGCGCGGCGAGAAGAAGATCATCCCCACCGTCGCCGCCAAGGCCAAGGCGGACATCGACGCGGGCTCGCCGTACATCATCGTCTACGGCATGAGCGCCCAGGACGCCGACGCCATGGAGCGCGCCATGACCGAGGCACTGGGCTATCCGCCGGCGGGGCGCACCCAGATCGGCGCGGCGATCGCCATCAACGCCGGACCGCGCGTGGTCGGCGTGGCGTTTCGCGGCAAGTGAGCGGCGCGCCGGCGCTTCCGGCCTTTCTCCCGGAACCTCTTTTCCGGATTTTCCCACCGTTCGTTCCGGACGGATTTCCCCGTTGACTTCGTGCCCCGCATTGGGGGCGACAGGAGGCGATGCGCATGTCCTATTCCTATGACAGCACCGACGAGTACGCCTATTCCAGGGCGAAAAAGCTCGGCAACAAGGCCTATCACGCGGCGCTTCAGCGCGGCGAGAATCCCTATCTGCCCGTGCTGGACGAGCTGGTTCCCGACCACCTCAGCCTGCCGCGCGTCAGTCTGGGCCTTGTCACCGTGCCGACGGAGCGCGTCGTGGGCACCAATACCCGCGGCCGCACCAGCGCGTTTTCGTGCAACTTCATGCCGCTGCTGGACGAGGGTTCGGAATTCGCGCTCAAGTGGGGCGTGCTGCACCACAGCGTGGTCAAGGACGGCGTCCGCGACCCGGTCAAGCTGTTGGAGTACATGAACAAGTTCTACGTCGTCGAGGGCAACAAGCGCGTCAGCGTGCAGAAGTATCTCGGCTCGCCGATGATGGAGGCGGACGTCACGCGCGTGCTGCCCAAGCGCACCGACGACAAGGAGAACCGCATCTATTACGAGTTCCTCGACTTCTACAAGGACACCAAGATCAATTACATCTGGTTTTCCGAGGAGGGCGGCTTCGCCAAGCTGTGCGAGCTGGTGGGCAAGCAGCCCGGAGAGGCGTGGTCCAGCGAAGAACTGGCGGACTTCCAGGCGGCGTACCTGCGCTTTTCGGCGGCGTACGAGCTCTGCGGCGGCGACCTTTTGAAGATCACCACCGGAGACGCCTTCCTCATCTACCTGCAGGTGTACGGCTACCACAAGGATTCCTTCGTCGTCAGCTCCGAGATCCGCGCAAACCTCAACCGCCTGCGCAACGAGTTCCGCGCCCGCGCGCAGGAGGAGCCGATCTCGCTGGTGATGACCAAGGAGGGGCAGAAGCCCGGGCTGCTGCGCCAGATCCTGCACGCCGGTCCGCAGAAGATGCGCGTGGCGTTCGTCAACAACCGTTCGCCGCAGGTGTCCGGATGGACCTACTGGCACGAGCTGGGCAAGAACCGCGTCGAGACGGTGTTCGGCGACAAGGTGGAGACGCGCATGGTCTCCGACGTCGAGCCGGACGCCTGTCAGGAAACGCTCGAGACGCTCATCCGCGAGGGCTCGAACATCATCTTCACCACCTCGCCGGTGCTGCTCGACGGCGCGATGAAGGCGGCGGTGAAATATCCCGACGTGAAGATCCTCAACTGCTCGCTGCTGCCGTCGTACCACACCGTGCGCTCGTACTACCTGCGCATGTACGAGGCGAAGTTCATCATCGGCGCCATTGCCGGCGCGGTGTGCGACAACAACCGCATCGGCTACATCGCCGACTATCCCGTCTACGGCGCGCCGGCGTCGATCAACGCCTTCGCGCTCGGCGCGCGGTTGACCAACCCGCGGGCGAAGGTCTACCTCGAGTGGTCCACCGTGGCGGGCGCCGATCCGCTGGAGAAGCTCATCGCCAACGACGTCTACGTCATCTCCAACCGCGACATCTCCGCCCCGTCGCACCAGTCGATGGAATTCGGGCTCTACCTGCGCCACGGCGACGGCAGCACGCAGAACCTCGCCATGCCGGTGTGGAACTGGGGCAGGCTCTACGAGGACCTGCTGCGCCGCGTGCAGAACGGCATCTGGCGCACCGACGCCACGCAGAACGGCGTGCAGGCGCTCAACTACTGGTGGGGCATGCCGGAGAACGCCATCGACGTGTTCTACTCCGGCAAGCTCGACAGCGGCACGCGCCGCATGACCGACATGCTGCGCCACCAGATCCGCGACGGCGGGCTGCGCCCCTTCGCGGAGACGATCCTGTCGCAGGACGGGCAGCTGCGCTGTTCGTCCGGCAAGGCGCTCACGCCCGCCGAGATCATCGCCATGGACTGGCTGGCGGACAACGTCATCGGCGAGATCCCCGAGGCGGACGCCCTCAGACCGGAGGCGCTGCCATTCGTGGAACTGCAGGGCGTGCACAGCGTCAAGGCGCCCGACACTTCCGAAATCTGCTGGACGGAGCCGTCGTCCGATGGAGAGTGACGCATGAAGATCCTGCTGCTGTCCGACGAACCGGACCTCGGCCTGTGGGACCATCTCGATCGCCGCCGCCTCGAGGGCATCGAGATGGTGATCTCCTGCGGCGACCTGCCTCCGGAATACCTGTCCTTCCTCACCTGCTTCACCAACGCCCCGGTGCTGTACGTGCACGGCAACCACGACGGTCGCTATGAGGACGTGCCCCCCGAGGGCTGCATCTGCATCGAGGACGGGCTGTTCGAGTACCACGGCGTGCGCGTCGCGGGGCTCGGCGGCTGCATGCGCTACAAGCGCGGCAAGCACCAGTATTCCGACTGGCAGATGACGTGCCGCGCCCACCGCCTCAGCCGCAGGATTCGCCTCGGCGGCGGCATCGACGTGCTCGTCGCCCACGCGCCCATGCGCGATTTCGGCGACGCCAAGGACCTGCCGCACCGCGGGTTCATCGCCCTGCGCAGGCTGGTGGAGCGCTATCACCCCAGGTACTTCGTTCACGGGCACGTGCACAAGAACTACGATTTCCGCTTCCGCCGCGTCCAGTCCTTCGGCGAAACCACCGTCGTCAACGCATGGATGAGCTGCGTCATCGAGCTCGAGCCGACGCCGCGCCGGCGCAAGCCGAAGTGGCTGGTCCAGCGCATCGAGGACTGAACGCGCGCCCGGCGCGGCGCAGGCGCAATTGACAAACGCGGCGCGGACGGGTATAATGTCTGCGGAATCCCGCCGCGCGGCGGGACAATTTGGATGGGAGGAATTCTCAATGAAAAAGTGGATGCGGGCGCTGGCAATGGCGCTGGCGCTGCTGGCGCCGTGCGCGCTGGCGGAGGGAACGGCGGCGAGCCTGGCGACGCTGACCGGCGTGGAATGGATCGACGGCACGACGCTGCTGGCGATCGAGGGCGAGGGCGGCGAGGCGATGGCGAACCTCGACGGCGTCGCGCTGACCGAGCCGCTGTACACGAACTTCTCCGCCGACTGCGGCGTCATCATCGCCGCGCAGCAGGGCACCGGCAGCTACAACGCCTACGGCGCGATGCGCGCCGACGGCACGGAGCTGATCCCCTTCGCCTACGGAGACATCGAGGTGCTCAGCCCCGAATGGGCGGTCGCCTACAAGCTCGTCGAGGCCACCGCGGACAACTACGACTATACCGTCTGGTTCGAGGACGACGTCTACCTGCTGATCGACACCGTGGACATCTACAACCTCGCCACCGGCGAATGCCTCGCCACGCTGCCGCGCGCGAACTTCGCCGACGCACAGACGGTCGGTCATTCGCTGAACGTCGAGGACCGCGTCACCGGCGAGGTCACCACCTACGACGCGGCGTTCAACGTGCTGGGCAACCCGGACAACATCTGGGACGAGGACTTCGCCCAGATCGACCTGCGCACGTTCTACAACGAAGACGGCATGGTCGGCCTTGAGGACGGCGCGGGCAACGTGGTCGTCGAGCCTGTCTACGGCTACATCGCCAGCTTCTACGGCGGCTACGCATGCGTCGAGGTCGGCGGCAAGACCGGCCTGATCGACGAGACCGGCGCGCTGGTGCTGCCCACCGAATTCGACGGCATCGACACGTCCTATCAGATGCCCGTCGACGCCAACGGCGAAACCACCGGCTACAACGCCTTCGGTTACTTCGCCATCGAGGTCGATGGCAAGCTCGGCTACGCCGACCAGCAGGGCAACATCACCTGCGCGCCCACATATTCCATCGACGCGCTGGAGAACAACGGCGCTTCCGCCACCTTCACCGACCTCGAGGGCAAGCTGCACATCCTCGCCGCCGACGGCGTCGAGACCGTGGTCGAGGGGTATGACGACGTCTATCCGCTCAGCTACATGGGCGGCCTGTTCTATCGCGTGCGCGACGCTGAGTACAACTACGGCGTGATCGACTGGCACGGCGAGGTCGTGCTGCCGCTGCAGTACGCCGGCGTCAGCGCCTCCGGCGACGGCCGCTATGTGCTCGCCGAAATCGACTACGAGACCAGCGAGCTGTTCGAGATCACGCTGCCCGTCACCGGCGACGCCGCGCCCGCCGACGATTCCACCGTCGCCGAGCCCGCGGATGCCGCGGATACGAACGCCGGCGCGGATGCCGCGGATACGAACGCCGGCGCGAACGTCGCGGATGCGAATGCCGCCGGCACGGACGCCGCGGATACGAACGCTGGTGCCGCGAATGCCGCCGGCACGGACGCCGCGGATGCCGGGTCCGGCAACGCCGCCAACAACGGCACGAACAACGTGAGCACCTCGAGCGAGGAGCAGGACGACATCAAGGGCTGACGCCCGCGCAGCGCGCGGACCGCAGAAGGCTGGAGACCTTCGCGGTCCGCGCTTTTTTGTGGAGAACTCACCCGAAGATGGTCGGACGAGGCATTGTGCGCCCGTCTGGCGCATGGATAGGGGCGGGACGCCCAACCGTCTTTGCGCGGAAACTGTTCTTCACTTCTCGCCTGGCGCATGGATGGGGGGCGGGACGCCCTGCGCTGCTTGCGCGTGGGCAGGGGCGTTCGAGTCTGCCAGCGGGTGGGAAGGGAACGCAGGTGTTTCGATATTTACAGACGCACAGCCACGTTCGAGTCTGCCCGCAGGCGGGAAGGGAGCGCGCGTGGCGGCGTCCGGGTTTGCCAGCGGGCGGGAAGGGGATTTCAGCGGGAAGCGCCGCCCCTCCGGCGGGAAGCGGCGGGGAACGGCGTTCCCCTGAGGTCAGGCGACGGATGCGGTCAGGTGACGGAGGTCATGGCGCAGCCGCAGCGGGGGCAGAGCTTGCTGCGACCGGAGGCGCAGGTGGTGCCGCAGTTTGAGCAGGTGCAGCAGCCGGAGACCGGCGAGGTCGTGCCGCAGGCGTAGTTCTGAGCGCTGGTCGCCGCGGAAGCGGTGGAGGCGGCAGAGCCGCACGGTCCGACTTCCTCGAAGGCGCAGGAGGACTGCGGGAACAGCGGCAGGCTGAAGAATTCGTCGCAGACGTTCTCCGCGAACTCCTCGCAGGGCGGGATCTGGCAGAAGCCGTAGGTGGGCACCATGATGTCGACCTCGGCGAGCACCTTCAGCACGACGGTGACGCAGATGGTGATCTCGAAGGTGCAGTTGCCGATGTAATTGCCGGAGACGCAAATCGCGCTCACAAGGCTCTCGAGGGTGAAGGGGATGATGGAATCGTCGGGGATGCACATCAGCACGTCCTTGTCGACGCAGACCGTCGTCTGGCCCATCCACTCCGGGCAGCGCTGGTCGGTGAAGAGCACGTCGACCGGCACCGACACCGAGCAGCGCACACGCGCGAACTGCGGCCGGTCGCACATGCGCTCGATGCAGAGGTTCGAGATCGTGCCGGCGGTCGTCGACGAGCGGCAGCTCTCGAACGTCCACTGCCCGCACGGCTGCGGCAGCGGCCCGCAGGCGTTTTCGGCGTTCTCGACCGCTTCCTGATGCGTCATGCCGCCGCACGACGGACAGGTGCAGGTGCAGCGATTGTCCTCGCAGGTGCAGCGGCAGCTGCGCGAATTGCCGCAGTGGCAGTCGCAGCCCGGCAGCACCGGCACGATGTTGCTGACGACGACCTGCTCGTCGTCGAGCTGCTCCTGGCTCATGCAGCTGTCGTAGACGTTCTTTACCTGAATGCAGACGCGCTGGTTGAGGTTGGTCAGGATGTTGCCGTTGACCACGCCCGGACTGCACTCCGCGTTGGCGTTTTTGTAGCTGTAGAACGACATGTTCATTCCTCCTTGCGTCGATTGCGAGCGGTCCGCCCGCTCACAGTGCATCGTATGACTGCCGGGGAAAAGTGTGCGCGGACGCGAAATGTCCGTCCGGCGCGGACGGGCACGGCGGACAGCGGACGGCTTCGCGCAGGGCGCGGCGAAAAAAGAAATGGGGAAAAATCGCGCTGCGGCGCAATTGCGCATTGCCTTTTTGGACGCGCTGCGTTAAAATAGAATCGTAAGCGAAAATGCACAGCCGAGGCGTCCGGCGGACGCCGGCAGAAACGAGGAGGTCATCGCCATGAAGGTATTGGTCACGGGCGGCGCCGGCTATATCGGCAGCCACACCTGCGTGGAACTGCTCAACGCGGGGCATGAAGTCGTCATCATCGACAATTTCGTCAATTCCAAGCCGGAATCGCTCGAGAGCATCCGCAAGATCACCGGCAAGGACTTCGCCTTCGTCGAGGCGGATCTGCGCGACCGCGCCGCGGTCAAGGCGCTGTTCGACGCGCATCCGGTCGACGCCGCCATCCACTTCGCGGGGCTGAAGGCGGTGGGCGAATCGGTGCAGAAGCCGCTGGAATACTACGACAACAATCTGGGCGGGTTCTTCGTGCTCGCCGAGGAGATGCGCGACCACGGCGTGAAGAAGCTCGTGTTCTCCTCGTCGGCGACGGTCTACGGCATGAACAACCCCGTGCCCTTCCGCGAGGAGATGCCCACCTCCGCCACGAATCCCTACGGCTACACCAAGGTCATGATCGAGCAGATGCTGCGCGATCTCGCCCACGCCGACCCGGAGTGGAGCATCGTGCTGCTGCGCTACTTCAACCCCATCGGCGCGCATGCCAGCGGGCTCATCGGCGAGGACCCCAACGGCATCCCCAACAACCTGCTGCCCTACGTGGCGCAGGTCGCCGCCGGCAAGCTCAAGGAGCTGACCGTGTTCGGCGACGACTACGACACGCCCGACGGCACCGGCGTGCGCGACTACATCCACGTGGTCGATCTGGCGCTGGGACACATCGCTGCGCTGCACTATGCCGAGAGCCACACGGGCGCCGAGGCGGTCAACCTGGGCACCGGTCACGGCACCAGCGTGCTGGAAATCGTCCGCGCCTTTGAAAAGGCCAGCGGTCGCAAGGTGCCCTACCGCATCGCCGCGCGCCGCGCCGGCGACATCGCCACCTGCTACGCCGACACCTCCAAGGCGGCGAAGCTGCTTAACTGGCGCGCCGAGCGGACGATCGACGACATGTGCCGCGACGCGTGGAACTTCGCCAAGAACCGGTATTGAGCGCGCGGAGCGCATAATTGCCGGCAGAACCGAATAATTATGCAGTATGCCCGTCCTTCGCGGACGGACACGGCGGCTGGGCTTGCAGGGAGTCCAGCCGCCGTCTTTCATCCCCGGGAGAAATTGGGTGGAATTGCGCGGGGAGCGCGGCAATTTTGGGAATCTCCCGCCGCGGGAGCCTTCAAAAGCGGGCGCGAAGGCCAGATAACCAAAAAATCGAATGAAAACACAGAATTTGCGCTTGACATTCACGCGCTAAAAATGTATAGTTACATATAACGTTTTTGCGCGGGCGCATGCCGGCGCATGGCGTGAATTTCAGCTGGGAGGAATCCGTTATGAAGTTCGCAAAGACTCTCTTGGCATTGGTTCTTGCGTTCGCGATGGTGCTGACGATGTCTTCCGTCGCCATGGCCGAGGACGCCGGCGCGATCAAGGTCGGCCTGATCGGCCCCATGACCGGCGCGGCGGCGAGCTACGGCACGTCCGTGCGCCAGGGCGCGCAGCTCGCGGTTGACGAGGTCAACGCGCTGGGCGGCGTGCAGATCGAGCTCAATCCGCAGGACGACGAGCACGATCAGGAGTTGTCCATCAACGCCTACAACACGCTGTGGGATTGGGGCGCTCAGATGATCATCGGCTGCGTCACCACCGGCCCCTGCGTCGCCGTCGGCGACGAGGCGTACAACGACCGCATGTTCATGCTGACCCCGTCGGCGTCGTCCACCGACGTCATCGCCGACAAGGACAACGTCTATCAGCTGTGCTTCACCGACCCGGCGCAGGGCTCCGCGTCCGCTGAGTACATCGCCGAGCACGGTCTTGCCACCAAGATCGCCGTGATCTACAACAACGCCGACGCCTACTCCACCGGCATCTACCAGACCTTCGAGGCGAAGGCCGCCGAGCTGGGCCTGGAGATCGTCTCCGTGACCACCTTCACCGACGATACCACGGACTTCTCCGTGCAGGTGACCGAGGCGCGCGAGGCGGGCGCCGAGCTGGTGTTCCTGCCCATCTACTACACCCCCGCTTCCATGATCCTGCAGCAGGCGGACGCGCTGGGCTACGATCCGGTGTTCTTCGGCGTTGACGGCATGGACGGCATCCTCAACATCGAGGGCTTCGACACCTCGCTGGCCGAGGGCGTCATGCTGCTGACCCCCTTCTCCGCGGACGCCACCGATGAGCTGACCGTCAACTTCGTCACCAAGTACGAGGAGACCTTCGGCGCCACCCCGGACCAGTTCGCTGCCGACGGCTATGACTGCGTCTACGCGCTGTACGCCGCCATCAACGAGGCCGGCATCACCGCCGACACCTCCGCTGAGGAGTGCTGCGACCTGCTCATCGACGCGATGCAGAAGATCGAGATCACCGGCGTCACCGGCACGATGACCTGGTCCGCCACCGGCGAGGTCACCAAGACCCCGACCGCCGTGCGCATCGAGAACGGCGTGTACGTCGGCGCGGATGTCGCCGCCGCCGAGGAAGCTGCGACCGAGGAAGCGCCCGCTGAGGACGCCGCCGCCGAGGAAGCCGCGACCGAGGAAGCGCCCGCCGAGGACGCCGCCGCTGAGGAAGCCGTGACCGAGGAAGCGCCCGCCGAGGAGGCCGCGACCGAGGAAGCCGCCTAATCCGCGAAACCCACCGCCCGACCGCGCCTGCGCGCGGTCGGCGCGGCGCACCATACCGCACAGACACGCGCATGCCCTCTGTGCGGTATTGCCGTAATAAATTGCGCGCGCGTGCGCGCGGCACATTGAGGTAACCAACGGTAGTCAGCAACGGGGCTGGCCCGTTTCGGCGCCGGCGATCCGGCGGACGAACGGCGCGCCCGGTTTGGAGGCGCGGTTCGCCGCCGCCGGCGGCTGATTACCGTTGGTTACCTTGAATCCGGAAAGCATGCGCGGCGGACCGGAGGGCAACGAGAAACGACAAGGGGTTGTGCGTCATGACACTGTTTCTTTCCTACCTGATCAGCGGGATCAGTCTGGGGAGCGTCTACGCCATCATCGCGCTGGGGTACACGATGGTCTACGGCATCGCCAAGATGCTGAACTTCGCCCACGGCGACGTCATCATGATCGGCGCTTACATCTCCTTCTGCGTCACGCAGTATCTGGGGCTGCCGGCGTTCGTGTCGGTGGTGGCGGCGATGGCGGTCTGCACGGCGCTGGGCATCGTCATCGAGGGACTCGCGTACCGCCCGCTGCGGCAGGCGGCGTCGCTGGCGGTGCTGATTACCGCCATCGGCGTGAGCTACCTGCTGCAGAACGTGGCGCTGCTGATCTGGGGATCGAACCCGAAGAACTTCACGTCGGTGTTCAGCGTCGGCGCCATCACGCTGTTCGGCGGCACGCTGACGATTACCAGCGAGACGATCCTGACGGTGCTGGCGAACATCGTCATCATGATCGGCCTGACGCTGTTTACGGGAAAGACGAAGGTCGGCAAGGCGATGCGCGCCGTGTCCGAGGACAAGGGCGCGGCGGAGCTGATGGGCATCAACGTCAACCACACGATCACGATCACGTTTGCCATCGGCTCGGCGCTGGCGGCGATCGCCGGCGTGCTGCTGTGCTCGTCGTACCCGACGCTGCAGCCGACCACCGGCTCCATGCCCGGCATCAAGGCGTTCACCGCGGCGGTGTTCGGCGGCATCGGCTCCATTCCGGGGGCGATGATCGGCGGCGTGCTGCTGGGCGTGATCGAGATTCTCGGCAAGGCGTACGTCTCCACCGAGCTGGGCGACGCGTTCGTGTTCGCGGTGCTGATCGTGGTGCTGCTGGTCAAGCCGACGGGCCTGCTGGGCAAGCAGGTTCGCGAGAAAGTCTGAGGTGGGAGCATGAAGAAGCTGAGTAAGACCACGGTGCGGAACCTGTTCACCTACCTGCTGGTCATCGCCGCCTTCGTCATCTGCCAGTCCATGGTCAACGCCGGCGCGATGAGCCGCTCGCTGCGCGGTCAGCTGGTGCCGATCTGCGTGTACGTGGTGATGGCGGTTTCGCTGAACCTGACGGTGGGCATCTCCGGCGAGCTGAGCCTCGGACACGCGGGTTTCATGAGCGTGGGCGCGTTCTCGGGCATCGTCGCCTCGACGTGGCTGCTGGGCGCGTTCTCGATGGAGAACGAGGTCGTGCGGCTGATTCTGGCGATGGTGTTCGGCGGCGTGTTCGCCGGCATCGCGGGCGTGATCATCGGCGTGCCGGTGCTGCGGCTGCGCGGCGACTATCTGGCGATCGTCACGCTGGCGTTTGGCGAGATCATCCGCAATGTGCTCAACTGCCTGTACATCTCCATCGACGCCGGGCGCGTGTACATCTCCTTCAACAGCCCGAACATCCCCGGCGAGATGCTGGTCAACGGTCCTGCCGGCGCGACGGGCGTGGACAAGATCGCCACGTTCGGCATGGGCTTCGCGCTGATCCTGTTCACGCTTGTGGTGGTGCTCAACCTGATCAACTCGCGCTCCGGGCGCGCGATCATGGCGGTGCGCGACAACCGCATCGCAGCGGAGTCCATGGGCATCAACGTCACCAAGTACCGCATGATGGCGTTCGTGACCTCGGCGGTGCTGGCGGGCATGGCGGGCGCGCTGTACGGGCTGAACTACTCCAGCGTGCAGGCGTCGAAGTTCGATTTCAACACGTCCATCCTCGTGCTGGTGTTCGTCGTGCTCGGCGGCATCGGCAACATCTGCGGCTCGGTCATCGCGGCGACGCTGCTGACGATCCTGCCCGAGCTGCTGCGCGCGTTCAGCGACTACCGCATGCTGGTGTACGCGATCGTGCTGATTCTGGTCATGCTGGCCACGAACAGCCCCGTTGCCCGCGCGTTCTTTGAGCGCGTCGCGCTCAAGTTCAAGCCCTCGAAGGCCGGGAAGGGAGGCAATGCGGCATGACGCAGAGCAAGCTCAAGACCAAGATGGTGCCGTTTCCGAGCCACAGCATCGTCCCCGAGCGCGACGTCGACAAGCGCCCCGTGCTCGAGGCGCGGCATCTGGGCATCGAGTTCGGCGGACTGAAGGCGGTGGAGGACTTCAACCTCACCATCGGCAAGACCGAGATCGCGGGCCTGATCGGTCCCAACGGCGCCGGCAAGACCACCGTGTTCAACCTGTTGACCAAGGTCTACCAGCCTACCACCGGCACGGTGCTGATCGACGGCAAGGACACCGCCGGCATGAACACCGTGCAGGCGAACAAGCTGGGCATTGCCCGCACGTTCCAGAACATCCGCCTGTTCGGCAACATGACGGTGGAGGACAACGTGCGCATTGGGCTGCACAACCAGATCAAGTACGGCATGTTCTCCG
>CALVPU010000148.1 GCA_944353735.1 uncultured Eubacteriales bacterium
GCCAACACGACCGACCGCTATCTCCGCGACCTCGAAAGCGGCAAGAAAAGCAATCCTTCCGCAGGGCTGCTCTACAGCCTTTCTCGAGCGCTCGGCGTTTCCATGGAAGAGCTCATGCGCCCGTCCAAGGACGACAGATAAGCGTCTCCCATCTCCCGAGCAGTATCCTCCAAACAAACGCGGCAGCAGAACCTTCTGCTGCCGCAATGACGATAGAACTGTTGAGCGCGCGCTCATTTCGCGGCGCGATGGGCTTCAATGGCTTGCCGGAAGCGCTCGAAGATGCGCATGGAATACATGTCGTCGTCCAGCGTGATCTCCGGATGCCACTGTACCGCCATCAGGAACTGTTCGCCGCGCGGCATTTCGTACGCCTCGACGAATCCCTCCGGCGCGTAGGCGGAAGGCACCAGACCGCCGGCGAGGCGGTCGACGCACTGGTGATGGTAGCTGTCCACCCAGACGTCGCCGCCCATGATCTCGGCGAGCATCGTCCCCGGCACGATGCGCACCATGTGGTCAAACGCGGACGGCGCGCCCTTTGCCATCTGATGCACCTTGCCAAAGCGCTTGGGAACGTCCTGAACCAGCGTGCCGCCGAGCGCGGCGTTGATGATCTGACAGCCGCGGCAGATGCCGAGAATCGGCAGTTTCCGCTTCAGGCAAGCGCGCAACAGCTCGGGCTCCAGCGCATCGCGCAATGGATTGGATTCGCCGCATTCCGGCTCGCGCGCCGCGCCGTAACACGACGGATCGACGTCGACGCCGCCCGAAAACAGCATGCCATCCAGTTCGTCCACGACCTGCGCGGCGCGGTCGAGGGGTGTCTCGTAGGCGATCTCGCGCGGCTCGCCGCCGATGCGCTCGATGCCCTTCAGGTAGCCCTTGGGAATGTACGGCACGCCGTCATCGTCCAGATACGGCACGATGCCGATGATCCATTTTCTCTTTTCAATGCTTTCCACGATGTCCATCCTTCCTCAAATGACGTCGCTGCGCTCCGTCCAGACGCCGCCCTCGACGCGAACGGGATGTCCGCAGCTCATCTTCCCTTCCGGGCAGGCGCCCGCAATCGCGCAACTCGGCCCGTATCCGCCAAAGATTTCCGGCGTGGAATCGTTGAGCCGTTCGAGCATGCGGCGCGCCACGCCGCGAATCTCCCACTGTGCGCGCCGGCACGTGCGCAGCTGCGCAAAGTGCAGCAGTTCGCGCGCGTTCATGGCGGTCAACATGTCCAGTACGTGACCGCTCATCGCGCAGTACGAGAGGACTTCAGGCGAAACGCCCATGGCGGACATCTCGCCTGCCATCTCTGCCTGCGCGGCGAACGCGCGGCGGTAGATCGCCTCGGCCTCGGGATCGGCGGCGACGGTCGCTGGCAGCACGTAATCGCCTCGCGCCAGCGCGGAAGCGACGGCTGGAATCAGCGGCGACTGAATGCGATGGCGCGTGAAGTGCGTCAGGCAGGCAAGCGAGATGTTGCGAATTCGAATCACGTAGTTCAGCAATTCCAGCTCACGGGGACGCCCATCGGCGAGCAGCGCGCGCACGTTTTCCGGACAGGCGCAGCGACCATTGCGCGGCGCAAAGCGTCCGGAAAATGCCATTGCCTGCTCGAGCAGCGCCATGGCGTCGCCCGGTGCGCAGACCACTTCCGCGTCGCCCACAGCGGGACTGCCGGCACGAAATGCGCGTGGCAGCGGCGCTTCCGCACATGCGGTCTGGCGCGCGAGCTCGGCGTCGAGCGCGTCCGGATAGAGCGCGTCAAACTGCTCCTTCAACTGAAGGCCCAGCGCGTGAAGTTCCTCCCAGCGCGCGCCGCGGTCCAGCATTGCGCAGATCATGTGCATCAGCTCGCGCGCGTCGATCGTCATGAAGAAGTTGCTCCGCAGGCTGTACGGCAGCACAAAGCGCGCGTCCTCCTTGGGCACGCCGCGCTCGAGCAGCGCGCCATACGCGGAAAACAGCGCCGACATGCCCTGACGATAGCGCTCCGCCGTCTTGCCGTTGAGTGATTCCGGCACGACGAAGCCGGCGTCCGAAAAGTCTACATAGCGCCTCGATTTGACGGTAAACGACGCGAGGCGGAATTCGATGACAAACTGCTCGACCAGCACGGAGACGTCGTTGAAGGCAATGGAGAGCGTCTGATGTTCGACGACGGACTTATGCCCCGACTGCATGACCTTCCCGATGAGTTTCAGATCCTTTTCGCGGTCGCCGCTGCGCGCATAGATCTCCAGCGCCGTGCCATGCTGCGTGGACATCCGTGCAGCCGAGGCGGCGACATTGAGCGCTTGGCGGTTTTCATGAATTATTTTGGCTTGGCTCTGCTTCACATAAACTCCCTCCCGGCGCGAAATCGACAAAAACCCATCCCATTATAGCACAATCGGCGCGCCATGGCTAGAGCGAATTAAGCGCAACAGCCGGCAAACCCTGCGACGAGCGCTCGGGCGAGCGTCCTGTGCAGACTGACGAATTTTCCCTTTTCACAAGAACGCACCATATTTTGTATTGACATGTTTCGCCAAGCACAATATAATGGTTGTTGGCTGTAACGAAGCGGGCCGCAGAAATGGAGGAGACCGGACATGCCGGAAAACATTATCAAGCGCGACGGTCGCGAGGTTCCCTTTGATATTGAAAAGATCACCGACGCCATATTTCGCGCGTTTCGCGCCAGCGACAGCACCAAGACGCGCGAGGTCGCGCAACGGCTGGCGCAGCAGGTCGTCGCGGAGCTCGAATCCGACGAGCTCGACGACACGCCGAGCGTCGAAGCGGTGCAGGACGTCGTCGAGCGCGTGCTGATCGAAAACGGCTTTGTCCGCACGGCAAAGTCCTATATCCTCTATCGCGCTGAGCGCAGCCGCGTGCGCGAGATGAACACGCGCCTGATGCGCATCTACGACGATATCACCAACAAGGCAGCGGTCGATTCGGACATCAAGCGCGAAAACGCCAATATCAACGGCGATACCGCCATGGGCGCCATGCTCAAATATGGCTCCGAGGGTGCAAAGCAGTTCAACATGATGTTCATCCTCAAGCCCGAACACGCCGAGGCGCACCGCAACGGCGACATCCACATCCATGACATGGATTTTCTGACCCTGACGACCACTTGCTGCCAGATCGACTTGATCGCGCTGTTCCGCAACGGCTTTTCCACGGGCCACGGCTATCTGCGCGAGCCGCAGGACATACGCTCCTACGCTGCGCTCGCCTGCATCGCCATTCAAGCCAACCAGAACGATCAGCACGGCGGACAGAGCATCGTCAACTTCGACTACGCTATGGCCGACGGCGTGCGCAAGACGTTTGTCAAAAACTACCGCGACAACGTGATTCGCGCGCTCGAGCTGCTCGACGGCTTTGGGGAGGCGGACCACAAGGTGCGCGGCATGCTCGCGGAACTCGCATCGCGCGATTTGAAGCCGGAACTGGAACCGGACGACTGTTATCGCGCTGCCGAGGCGGAGGCGCTGACCGCAATGGGCGTGCCCGGAGATGAGGTTCGCCGCATTCAGTCGTTCGCACAGCGCCGCGCCGTCGAGGAGACGGACCGCGCGACCTATCAGGCGATGGAAGCGCTGATTCATAACCTGAACACCATGAATTCCCGCGCCGGCGCGCAGGTGCCGTTTTCGTCGATCAACTACGGCATGGACGTCTCGCCCGAAGCGCGCATGGCGGTGCGCAACCTGCTGTTGGCGACCGAGGCGGGCTTGGGCAACGGCGAAACGCCGATCTTCCCCATCCAGATTTTCCGCGTCAAGGAAGGCGTCAACTACAATCCCGGTGACCCGAATTACGATCTGTTCAAGCTGGCGATCCGCACCTCCGCGAAGCGGCTGTTCCCGAACTTCTCCTTTCAGGACGCGCCGTTTAACCTCAAGTACTATCGCGAAGGTCACCCGGAAACGGAAATCGCCTACATGGGCTGCCGCACGCGCGTCATCGGCAACGTCTACGATCCGTCGCGCGAAATCTCCAACAGCCGCGGCAACTTGAGTTTCACATCCATCAACCTGCCACGGCTGGCGATCAAGGCCAACCACAACGTCGACGTGTTCTTCGAGCTGCTGGATCAGATGGTGGCGCTGACGATCGACCAGCTGTTCGAGCGCTTCGAGATTCAGGCGCGCAAGCGCGTGCGCAACTTCCCCTTCCTCATGGGGCAAGGCGTGTGGCTTGACAGCGAAAAGCTCGGCTGGGACGACGAGGTGCGCGAGGTGCTCAAGCACGGCACGCTGTCCGTGGGTTTTATCGGTCTTGCGGAGACGCTCAAAGCGCTCATCGGCGTTCATCACGGCGAGAGTGAAATGGCGCAAAATCTGGGCTTGGAAATCATCGGACACATGCGCGAGCTGTGCGACGAGGCCGCCGCGCGCACGGGCATGAACGTGACGCTGCTCGCCACGCCTGCGGAAGGCCTTTCCGGTCGCTTCGTGCGCATCGACCGCAAGAAGTACGGCGTCATTGACGGCGTTACCGACCGCGAATACTACACCAACAGCTTCCACGTGCCCGTCTATTACGACATCACCGCTGCGAAAAAGATTCGCATCGAGGCGCCCTACCACGCGCTGACGAACGCCGGGCACATCTCCTACGTCGAACTCGATGGCGACGTGACGCAAAACCTCGAGGCCTTTGAGAAGATCGTTCGCCTGATGAAAGAGTCCGGCATCGGCTACGGCTCGATCAACCACCCCGTCGACCGCGATCCCGTGTGCGGATACAACGGCGTCATCGGCGATACCTGTCCGAATTGCGGGCGCGAGGAGGACGACGTGCCCTTCGAGCGCATCCGCCGCATAACCGGCTACCTCGTCGGCACGCTCGACCGCTTCAACAACGCCAAGCGCGCCGAGGAACACGACCGCGTCAAGCATGGCATGACGGAAACCTGAGCGCGCTTGCGCAGACGAAGCCGCCCCCCGCGCATCGCGTGCGGAGGCGGCATGCCGGCAAGGCAGAGCAATCACCAGAAAGCCAGAGCGCTGAAAAAGCAAAAATCGCCACGGATTTTTCAATCATCCGGGCGATTTTTCGTTTGCGCGCTTTATCGGCGCTCTGCTGCCTTCGCGCATCGCGTGCAGAAGCGGCGGTCTGCAAGGCGTGCTGGCACAAGGCGCGCCGTCTGCCAGCGACGCTTACTTCACGATTCATCGCTTTTATGACGCTTGTCGGTAACTCTTCCGTATACGAACAGGCCCGCGCCGCAGAGCAGCATCGTGACGCCAAAGACGATGCCCGCGGTCAGGTAATTGCCGTCGCCGAGCGCCTGCGCGCAGAGCGTCGAGGTCACCACCGAAGGAATCCGCCCGACCGTGCTGATCAAAATCCACGCGCTCCAGGGAATCTTCGTCAGCCCGGCGCAGTAGGTCAACAGATCTTTCGGCGTGCCGGGCAGGATCATCAGGATCGCGGTGACGATGTACAGCCGCTTGGGATTGCGCAGGATCCGCAGCGAGTCAATCTTCTCTTTGGAAAAGAATACTTCCACCAGGCGCCGACCAAATGCGCGCACCAGCCCGAACACGATCAGGCTGCCCGCGGCGATGCCGCCCAGACAGAGCAGCGTGCCTTCAACCGCCCCGAACACATAGCCCGCCGCCAGCTCCAGCGGCTCTCCGGGAATGATCGCCACCAGCACCTGCAGGCACACCATCGCCACAAAGACCACGCGGCTGCGCCAGCCATGCGCGTTGACCCACGCGCGAAAGCCGTCGATGTCCTCCACCCACGCCGTCATCGGGCGTCCCACGCGGACAAAGAGCACTGCGCTGAGCGCGAGGAAGAGCGCGAGCAGCGCGATGGCGATCCCTTTTTTGCGTTTTTCCTGTCCCATTGCCGTCGTTCCTCGAATCATCCAAAGCATTCATAGAACATTATACTGCGCACAGCGCGCGTATGCAACAGGATTCTGCCCATTTTTATGCAACTTTTGCGCAATCGGGTTCGTCTAAACATTAGCGCAGTTCATTATGCGCG
>CALVPU010000149.1 GCA_944353735.1 uncultured Eubacteriales bacterium
GGCGCTGTACGCAGCGCCCGACGTCATGCAGCAGGCGGAGCGCACGCGCGTGGCGTTCCATCCCATCGAGGACGGCGTCGAACAGACGGTCGAGGGTGCGAAGATTCTTCCCATCCGCGCGCGGCACACCAAGGTTAAGGGATTTTCGCACAACTACATCATCGAGCGCGGCGGAAAGACGCTCCTGTATGCGTCGGATACCGGCGGATACGATGCCGACATGCTCGACATCGTGCTCAGCCGCCGCTACGACTGCGTGATCATGGAGGGCACGTTCGGTCTCGGCGCGCGCTCAGACGACCACATGTCGCTGGACAAGATCCGCGAGATGCGCAAGTTGTTTGACGACCACGGCGTCTGGAAGCACGGCGTCAACTTCCACCTGACGCATATCTGTCCACACTGGACGCCGCCGCACGACGAATACGCCGAAATGCTCAGAAGAGAGGGGATTGAGGTCGCTTATGACGGCAAAACCATTGCGTTTTAAGGACGCGCACCGGCTGACGTTCAAGGGCGTGCTGACCAAGTACTGGCAGCTGTACCTGCTGTTCATCCCGGTCGCCATCTGGTACATCCTGTTCAGTTACGCGCCGATGACGAGCATCACCATCGCCCTCAAGCGCCTCTCCGTCCTCCGCGGCATCGCCGGCAGCCCGTGGGTCGGCTGGGAGAACTTTGAGCAGATGTTCGCCGCGCCGATGTTCTGGCGCGCCTTCCGCAACACGCTCATCATCAGCGCGCAGAACCTGCTCTTCGGCTTCCCGGCGCCGATCATCTTCGCGCTTTTGCTCAACGAGATGTCCGCGCCGCGCTTTAAGAAGACGGTGCAGACGATCAGCTACCTGCCGCACTTCATCTCCTGGTCGGTCGCCGGCGGTCTGGTGTACATGCTGCTTTCGCTGAACACCGGCACGATCAACAATCTGGTGGTGGCGCTGGGCGGCGAGGCGCAGAACTTCATCGGCATGAACGCGTGGTTCCGCACGATCGTCGTCGTTTCCGGCATCTGGAAGAGCCTTGGCTGGTCGGCGATCGTCTATCTGGCGGCAATCACCGGCGTGGACGAGCAGCTCTACGAGGCGGCGTACATGGACGGCGCGGGCAGGCTGTCGCGCCTGTGGCACGTGACGCTGCCGGGCATCCGCTCGACGATCTCGGTCATGCTGATTTTGCAGGTCGGCAACCTGCTGAGCGTCAACTTCGACCAGATCTACATCCTCATCAACGAGATGGTCTACGAGACCGGCGAGACGCTCGACTACTACATCTACCGCGTCGGCCTGTATTCGACGAACAACTTCTCGATGGCGACCGCCGTCGGCCTGATCAAATCGCTGATCGGATTTGTGCTGGTGCTTTCCACCAACCTCATCACCAAGAAGATCACCGATGGAGAGGGGGGGATCTGGTGAACAACCGGCAAGTTCGCAGCAAGGCGGACATCGCTTTTCAGATCGTCAATACGGTCCTGATGATCCTGATCCTGATCTGCACGCTGTATCCGTTCTGGTACGTCATCGTCTGTTCGCTGTCGTCGATTTCGCACGTCACGAATTCGGTCGTGCTGATGTGGCCCGACGGCATTCACTGGGACGCCTACGAGCAGGTATTCCGCAACGACCTCGTGCCCGTCGCCTACGGCAACACGGTGTTCGTCACGATCATTGGCACGGCGATCAGCATGGTCATCACGTCGCTGAGCGCGTTCGTGCTCTCGCGCAAGGAGCTGCCCGGCAACCGCGCGCTGACGCTGTTCGCGGTGTTCACGATGCTGTTCAACGCGGGTCTGGTGCCGTTCTACCTGCAGGTGCGCGACCTCGGCCTGCTGAACACGCGCTGGTCGCTGATCTGGCCGTTTGCGCTGAGCACGTACAACACGGTCATACTGCGCAACTTCTTCAAGAGCGTGCCCAACGCGCTTTACGAAGCCTCCGCGATCGACGGTTCGAGCTACATCGGCTATTTCTTCCGCATCCTGCTGCCGCTGTCGATGCCGTCCATCGCCACGATCACGCTGTTCTACGCGGTATCTTACTGGAATGCCTACTTCTACAGCATACTGTTCATTACCGACCGCACGCTCTATCCCATTCAGGCGATCCTGCGGCAGGTGCTGATGAGCAGCGAGTTCAACACCATGCTCTACGACGACGCTACCCAGAGCCTGCCCTCGGAGATGCTCAAATGCGCGATGATCGTCATCACGGCGCTGCCGATCCTGTGCGTCTACCCGTTCCTGCAGCGCTACTTCGTCAAGGGAATCATGGTCGGTTCCCTGAAGGGATGATTGCACGCCGCGGTGCGGCTGAGGCAATATAGAAGGAGGAATCTGTTATGAAGAGAACCCTGTCCCTGCTGGTCGCCCTGTTGATGGCGCTGGCAATGCTGCCGGCGGCGCTGGCCGAAACGGCGCAGGAGCCGGTGACCATCACGATGTTCTACCAGTCGACCCGCCCGATGAACGAATACACCGAGATGACCCGCCAGTACGTCCGCGACAACGTCGGCGTCGACATGGAGCTGATCCAGGGCGGCGAGAACTGGAAGCAGCAGCTGGCGCTGTACATCACCGGCGGCGACATTCCGGACCTGATGGCGTTCATGGACGCTGCGACTTTTCAGGGCTATGCCGCTGAGGGCGCGTTCTACGACATCTCGGACATCGTCTATGACTACGAGAACATCGTCGAGTACCTGAACTCCGTCGTCGGCTATACCGCCGAGGACATGCTCCGCCGCACGACCGTCGACGGCGCGGTTTACGGCATTCCCAGCGTGACGCCGGCGCGCTCCTACTACTCGCTCAACATCCGCACCGACTGGCTGGAGAACGTCGGTCTGGAGATCCCGACCACGCTGGATGAGTTCACGGAGGTCATGCGCGCGTTTACCACGCAGGACCCTGACGGCGATGGTCAGGATAACACCTACGGCTTCAGCGGCGCTCAGACCTATTACTCGCTGACGCCCTTCTTTGGAGCCTTCGGTGCCCGCCCGGACCAGTGCTACTTCCTCAACGACGAGGGCAAGGTCGTCACCAACGTGCTCAGCGACAACTACAAGGCGGCGCTGGCGTACGTCCGCGACATCTATGCCGAGGGTCTGATCGACCCCGAGATGTTCACCGCGACCTATGAGCAGACGCAGGAGAAGGTCGTCCGCGGCGAGTTCGGCCTCTGGACCGGCTGGTGGTCCGGCGCAGGCAACGTCGTCGCCCGCTTCGGCTATGAGGAGACGAATCCCACCGACTCCCTCGCCGTCATCGACCCGCCGGTCGGCGCCGACGGTCAGACGGGCGTCATCGCGCAGGATCCCTGCGAGAGCTACATGGCGATCGCCTACGATTGCGAGCACGTCGATGCGGTCATGAAGCTGATCGACTTTGCCGCCAGCACCGAAGGCCATATGATCCTCCTGTACGGCGTCGAGGGACAGTTCTGGACCAAGGACGAGGACGGCAACGTCGACTGGTACTTTGGCATTGACGGCGTGGATGCCGAGGGCAACGAAGTCTCCGACATGCAGGCGTACCGCTTCTTCTACAATATTCCGGTCGAGAACCTCGTTCGCCCGCTCAGCGACACGTTCTCCAGCCGCCTTTACCAGCAGTCGATCGACATCTACACCGACGTCGCGGTCTATCCGGACCTCTTCCTCGGTTTGACCTCGGACGACTACGTGACCTATACCTCCGACCTCGAGACCTATCTCAAGGAATCCGGCATCAAGTTCATCACCGGCGAGTGGGATCTGGAGACCGATTGGGACAACTACGTCTCGACCTACCTTTCCATGGGCGGCGAGGCGGTGCGCACGTCGCTGCTCGAGGCGTACAACGCCGCAAACGGCACGTCGCTCGAGTTTGCCTGATTGCCTTGAACCACGGCGATGCGCCCGGACAGAGCGCGGCTTTCCTGAGCCGGGCGCGGCTCCGTGAAGTTTCGCGCAAAGCCTGAAACAGGCGCATCGCCCGCGTTGAGCGCGGTCAACCTCATCTTCCAGGTGCCGCTGAACGGCGAGCCATCGTGCTCGCGCCGTCCAGCGGCGCTTTCCTGCTTTGGATGCGCCGCGCGGGGAAGAGACATGAGCCATCCCCATAAGAAGCACCTATTCCGCGCCGGTATGGAATGGACGGCAAGGCAAAGGCGCCGCGCGGAGCATCACACTCCGCGCGGCGCCTTGAGCAAAGGGCCTCAGCCGACTTCCCGGCGCAGGGCTTCGACCTCTTCGCGGCTGACCTGCATCATCGCCGAGAAGGGAATCTTCAGCACGTGGTCGAGCAGGTCGCGCGCCTTGGCGTCCTCGCCGTCCTCGTGCAGCAGCTTGGCGAGAAAGTAGGTCGAGGAAATCTGGTCCGGCTTGAGCTCGTTGGCCTTTTTCAGCGCGTCCAGCGCCTTTTGACGGCAGGACTGCGCCTCCTCGGCGTTGCCGTCGGCGCGCATCTTTTCGGACATCGCCATGTAGAGCTGCCCGACGTTGTCAAGCACGCCGGCGTCCTCGTCGTCGTATTCCAGCGCTTCCTCATTGAACTTGAGCGCTTCGTCAAATTCACCGGTCTGGCGCGCTTTTTCCACCAGGAACATGCCCAGCGTGGTGTAGACGGAGCCGTTTTTCTTCGTCTGCGCGGCATTCTGAATCGTCTCGATTGCCTTGTCAAGCTTGCCCATCTTCCACTGGCAGATGGAGAAGTCGACGCGCAGCATGAGGCGGTCGTCCGCCGTCATGGACCTGTCCTTGCTGCACTCGAGCATGAGCTCACGCGCCCGGGGGAACTCGCCGCGCCGCATCAGCAGCAGCGCGTAACCCTGCAGCGCCGCCGTCTTGCGGTAACCCGCCGCATACGCCTCGCCGTAGAGACGGATCGCCTCGTCCAGCTTTGCCTCTGACTCGGCATACTTGCCCGCTTTGCGCAGCTGCATTGCCGATACGTGCGTGCGGTACGCCTTCGCGCCCACCGTGTTGCCCTTGAGTGAATCCAAAAATCCCATAGATCTCCTGCCTCCAAATATCGAAATCGCGCCGCGCCGGAGCGCGCGCAGGGCTCAACTCCGCCGCTTGTCAATGCCGGACCGCTCGCGTTCGCAGCCTGCCCGGGTGCGCTTGCGCTCCAGCCGCTCGATGCGGTGGTCGAGCGCAGGCGCTTCTTCAGGGGCGCAGAGCGTCCGCGCCTTGCGGGCGTGTTCGAGGGCGCGATCGAAGTCCCGCAGGCGATGCTCCCACAGCTTGGCGAGCTCGACGTGTGCCTGCAGCGGCATCTGACCGCGCACGACCATCTGCTCAAGCGCCGCGCGCATGCCGGCGATGTCGTTCGAGCGCCGCGCAATCAGGTAGATGCGCCAATTCGCCATGCCGGCGACCGGATCGCCGCGCAGCGCGTCCAGCGTGCCCGCGGGCGCGGGAATCGCCGAAGCGCGGTACAGCTCCCGCGCCGGTCCCAGCTCTCCCTGACGCTCGAGCGCGCGCCCGATGCTGAAGCGGTCGCGTCGCTCCTCGACCGCTTCCGGTTGCGCGTAGATCGCGCACAGGCGCACCAGCAGCGTCGCCAGCGTGGCGATATCCTGACGGTTGTGTTCGATGACCTCGTCCAGCAGCGCGAGGTTGCCCGTGCGAAGGTATTCAAAGAAGCGCTTGGGCGCCTCGCTTCCGGGCAGGTCCGCACCGCGCGGCAGCCCGAGCGCCAACTCCTCGACGCGCGCGAGCCGGCAGCTGCCCAGCCGCAGTTTCCACGTCCGCCGCGCCGGCGGCAGCAGGTCGAGGTCTTCCAGATCGCGCCAGCGGTGGCGCAGACGCGCCATCGTGAAGCGCGCCTCCAGCAGCGGCATGTCAAACGTGCGACCGTTGAAGGTGCAGACGCAGTCGAACCCCTCCATGCGGTCGGCAAGCCGCACGAGCAGCTCAGGCTCGTCGGCATAATCGCGCATGAGATATTGCTCAATGGTCAGGCTGTCGCCGTCGAGATAGCCGACGCCGACAAGAAACGCCACCGTACCCGCGCCGCCGGACAACCCCGTGGTCTCAGTGTCGAGAAACAGACACTTTTCCGGATCGAACGCGCGCCCGTTCCAGCCGATTCGCCGCAAACCGGTGGGGGAGAGCTGGCGCAGCCTCGGATCGGCGTCGCGCCGCTGCACATGGCAGATCACGCCGCCGTCGCGCGCAGGCTGCTGCGGCACCGCGGGCGATGTGCCGCCGATCGCCCGCAGTTTGGCGCGCAATCCGGAAGCCATGCTCGTTCCCTCCCATCGTCGAAGCGTCAAACCTCACCTTTTTATTGTAGACGTTCGAGCGCGGCTTGTCAAGCGCTGAATTTACGATGGGGCGATTGACAAGGCAGCGGCATTTTCATATCATGGAGGCAGCGAATCTTGGGGAGGATTACCTATGCAAAAACGACGCCGGAAACACAGCTTTGGCGAGACGATCGCGCTCTTTCGATCCTTTTTTCCCTATTTCCGCCCGCACATGGGCGTCATGGCGCTGGACCTGTTCTGCGCTGCGCTGACGACGATTTGCGACCTTGTCCTGCCGCTGATCGTGCGCTATATCACCGGCGCGGCGTCGGATGGCGTGACGCTGCTGGTCTCGACGGTGCTCAAGCTCGGTGCGGTGTATCTGGTGCTGCGCATCATCGACACCGCCGCAAACTATTATATGCAGTCCATCGGGCACATCATGGGCGCACACATTGAAGCGGAAATGCGCCGTGATCTGTTCTCGCACCTGCAGGACCTTTCGCACAGTTATTACGACAACACCAAGATCGGTCAGCTGATGTCGCGCATCACCGCCGACCTCAACGACATCACCGAATTCGCGCACCACTTCCCGGAAGAGATGTTCATCGCCCTGATCAAGATCGTGGCGGCGTTCGCAATTCTCTGCCAGACGAACGTGGTGCTGACGGTCATCGTGTTTGCGGCGCTGCCGCTGATGGTGTTCTGCTCCAACTACTTCTCGCGCCGGATGCGCAGGAGCTTCAAGGAATCGCGCTTCCATCTCGGCGAGCTCAACGCGCAGGTCGAGGACAGCCTGTCCGGCATCCGCGTGGTGAAATCGTTCGCCAACGAATCGCTGGAGAAGGACAAGTTCGCCGTCGGCAACGAAAAGTTCGTGGACATCAAGCGCGGCATGTACCACAACATGGCGGGCTTCCACTCCGTCACGCGCCTGTTCGACGGCGTCATGTACATCCTCGTCGTCGTGCTGGGCGCGATCTACATGATCAACGGCGCGATCGCGCCGGAGGATCTCGTCGCCTACCTGCTCTACGTGCAGACGCTGCTGACCTCCATCCGCCGCATCGTCGAGTTCATGGAGCAGTTCCAGCGCGGAATCACCGGCATCGAGCGCTTCAACGAGGTCATGGCGGAACCGGTGACGATTGCTGACCGACCCGGCGCGCGAGAGATGGGCGAGGTGCACGGCGCGATCGACTTCGACCACGTGTCGTTCTCCTATGGGCATGGTCTCAAGAACGTGCTCACCGACATCAACCTGCACGTCCGCGCGGGAGAGAGCGTCGCCCTCGTCGGTCCTTCCGGCGGCGGCAAGACCACGCTGTGCAGCCTGATCCCGCGCTTTTACGAGGTCACTGCGGGCGCGATTCGCATCGACGGCGCCGACATCCGCGACTTCACCCTGCACTCGTTGCGCAGCCACATCGGCGTCGTGCAGCAGGACGTGTACATGTTCTCGGGCTCGATTGCTGAAAACATCGAGTATGGTCGGCCCGGCGCATCGCGCGAAGAAATCATCGCGGCGGCGAAGCTTGCCGGCGCGCATGAATTCATCCTCGAGCTCGAGGACGGCTACGACACGTATGTCGGCGAGCGCGGCGTGCGCCTCTCCGGCGGACAGAAACAGCGCATTTCCATCGCGCGCGTGTTCCTGAAAAATCCGCCGATACTGATCCTCGACGAGGCGACCAGCGCGCTGGACAATGAGTCCGAGCATCTGGTCCAGCAGTCGCTGGAGAAGCTGATGAAGGGCCGCACGACCTTTACCATCGCGCACCGCCTCACCACCATCCGCAACGCCGACGAGATCCTCGTGCTGACGGACGAGGGCATCGTCGAGCGCGGCACGCATCAGTCGCTGCTCGCCGCGCATGGCCTCTACGCCAGCCTCTACGACCTGTATACGCGCGAGGCGTGACTGAAGCCTCCGCCGTCCGAATGAACCGCAGGGCACAGGAAATTAACGCAAGTTCCGGCGCCAAACGCGATATTGCATCTTGACAAACCCACCTGCGCGGAGTATAATATACCAGTGTTGAGGCGGTTCTGCCTTGGCGACTGGGTGTGGCGCAGTTTGGTAGCGTGCTTGAATGGGGTTCAAGAGGCCGGAAGTTCGAATCTTCTCACCCAGACCAATCGAAAGTCCTTGAAAACGCAGCGTTTTCAAGGACTTTTTTATGCCCCGACAGCGGCGCGGCAAGCGCCGCTGTTCCGAAGCGCATTCACAGCGCCATGATGGCGCGCACGGCTTCGCTGGTAGTGGTCTTGGGCATGAGCTCGAAGCCCAGCAGACCCGCGTAACCGCTCGCCTCCAGACAGGCAAAGACGTTGCGGTAATTGATCTCGCCAGTTCCGGGTTCATGGCGTCCCGGCGCATCCGCCACGTGAACGTGCCCGAACTGGCTCGCGTAGGCGCGGATGTTGTCGCACAGAGCGCCCTCGTTGAGCTGCATGTGATAGGCGTCATAGAGCACCATGAGCATCGGCGAGCTGATCAGGCGGGTAAGTTCAACTGCCATGCGCGTATGCTTGAGAAAGTTCCCGGCGTGATCCGTAGTGACGTTGAGCGGTTCAAGGTTCAGGCGGACGCCGTTCGCCTCGGCAAGGCGCGCGCAGTCCTTGAGCGCGTCGTACATGGCGCAGAGCTTGACGGTGTCGGACAGCTCGTCGCAGCGGTCACTCACGACGCCGCCCGCGCCGAGCGCGTTGGAGTGGATGGTCAGCGACGGTGCGCCGACCTGCCGGGCAGCGTCGATGGATCGGCGCAGGAAGGCGAGGTAGGACTCCCGGTGCGCCGGATTGACGAGCGAAAAGTCCGCGTCGCCGTTGAATCCGGCGATGGCGATTCCTGCGCGGGAAGCTGCATCAGCCACACGGGCGAGGTCCTTGTCCGTCCAGTTCCAGAATTCCACCGCGGCGAAGCCGTCGCTTCGCGCCGCCTGAAAGCGATCGTAGAACGGCAGCTCCGTGTAGAGCGTTTCGATGCAGGCACATTTTTTCAGCTTTGTCATGGCAGGCGCTCCCTTCCGTTTTCGATGTGTATTTCAATTATAAGTCGGCGAAAATGCGATGTCAATTGCCTGCGCGCATCAAAAATGCCCCGGGAACGCCGGGGCAAGGTCGATTCGTCCATCCGGGCAACCGCTGTTCGACGAAAGTAGCGCAGCCGCCTTTCACGCCGCTGCGCGCGCGATCACGCCTTCGATGTAGTAGTCCAGCGCAAGGCCATGGCGGTAGTAGCGCGCATCGCCGTCTCCGCGCATGGCGGTCAGGCGCGCGTCGCGATACCAGTCGAGAGTCGCGGCGGTGTCGTCGTCAAAGGTCAACTCGATCGTCGCCGCGGGCATTTCGCCGTCGATGAGGGCGAGCGCGTCCGCCTCTGCCCACTCGGCATAGGCGAATTCATACTGCAGAATCGCCGTCAATCCAAAGTCGCGCGATGGATTCTCCATGTCGATCAGGTCGACGGCGATGGGGTCAGGCGCCTCGTTCACGTACAGAACTTCCGCGACGATGACCTTGTCACCGGCAATCTGTTCGTAGAGCGTGCCAATCGGTTCAGATTGCTCCGCGCAGGCAAAGCCGGTCAGTGCCAGAACGAGTACGAGCATCAGGGCGAGTTTTCTCATCGAAATCGTCTCCTTTCCGATTTACGCGCATAATGAACT
>CALVPU010000150.1 GCA_944353735.1 uncultured Eubacteriales bacterium
ATGCCCAAACTCTAACCCTATTCCAAAAAACTGACCTACAGCTACGCGCTCGGCGCGTTCCCCTGCCTGACGCTGCTGGAAGCGCGCCCGGAGGCGGCGCTGCGGCTTCTGCTGCATCCCGCCGGCGCAAGCAGCGCGGGCGTGCAGAAGTTGCGCGAGCGCTGCGCGGCGCTGGGCGTGCGCGAAGAATGGGCGGAGCGCGTGCTGCGGCGCGAATCGGGCAAGGACAACTGCTTTGCCGGGCTGGCGTTCGCCAAGTACGAGTGCGACCTCGATCCCACCGCCTGCCATGCCGTGCTCTGCCAGATCTCGGACGGCGGCAACGCCGGCACGGCGCTGCGCTCGCTGCTCGGCTTCGGCATTCGCGACGTGGCGCTCGTGCGCCCCTGCGTGGACGCCTTCGACCCGCACGTGCTGCGCGCGTCGATGGGCGCGTTCTACCGCATGCGCGTGCGCACGTTCGATTCCTTTGACGATTACCGCGCGCAGCATCCCGACCGCCCGCTGTACCCGTTCATGCTCGATGGTTCCAAGCCGCTGGGCGAGGTCGCGGCGCAGGCGAAGCCGCCGTTTTCGCTGGTGTTCGGCAACGAGGCGTCCGGACTGCCCGCGCGCTTCGCCCAGCTCGGTCAGAGCGTGCGCATTCCGCAGAGCAGCGAAATCGACTCGCTCAACCTCGCCGTCGCCGTATCGGTGGGCAGCTATGTCTTTATGCATGGAGGAGATTATCATGAGTGACGTACAGAGCCGGATGTCCGGAGAACAGCGCAAGATCTACGCCGCCGCGCGCCGCGCGCTCGAGGAACTGCTGGCGCAGGAGCGCCCTTTCTTTAATCCCGTGGAACTGCTGGTGGTCGGCGGCTCGTCGAGCGAGATGGCGGGCGGCACAATCGGTCACCAATCCACCTATCCGCTCGGCGAAGCGCTTGCCGCCGCCACGCTCGATCTGGCAGACGAGCGCGATTTTGCGTGTGCCTTCCAGTGCTGCGAGCACCTCAACCGCGCTCTGGTCGTGGAGCGCCGCACCGCCCAGCGGCTGGGCGCCGAGATCGTCTGCGCGGTGCCGCAGCCCAAGGCGGGCGGATCGCTGGCGACGGCGGCATGGCTGCGCATGCGCGACCCGGTGCTGGTCGAGCGCATCGAGGCGGACGCCGGCATCGACGTTGGTCAGACGCTGATCGGCATGCACCTGCGCCGCGTGGCGGTGCCGGTCCGGCTCCAGACCGACCGCATCGGTCGCGCCATCGTCACCGCCGCGCGCACGCGCCCCAAGCTCATCGGCGGCGAGCGCGCCCGCTACGCCGCGCCCGAAGCGAGCGGAAGCGCCGATCCCGCCGCGCGCTGAGATTCCGCGCGCAGCGGGCGCTTCGTCCGCCGCGCCTGCGCCGGTTCGCGCACGCTGCCGCTTTCGCCGCGCGGCGCGGTTTTCTCCGCCGGATTCTTTGCGCATTGGATTCCGCAAACGGCGGAACCTTTGCCCGCCGCCGCCCGTGTCCGGGCATTTTGTGCACCGCGAGGCGTTCTGCGCGGCGCGGATTCTTTCGTCAGGCGCTCGCGCTTGACAAAGTCATTCCAACGTCGCGCGGCAAACCGCCGGGTCGCTTTTCGCATCAAACGCTCCGCGCGCGATGAAGACCTGCGCGGGCGCGCTTCGCCGCGTCCCCATCATCCCCCGAGAAAGGAGCGCTTCGCATGTTCCGTTCGTGTTTTTCCGCGCTGATGTCCACCCTCACGCCGGATGCCGTCCCATGCCCGCGCGCGGCGGAGATGCGCCTCGCGCGCGCCGCGGTCAACGCCGAGGACGCGATGCGCGCCGAACCGGGCACCATGCCGCTGTCGGCGCGGCTGGCACAGCCCGACGCCTACCGCCGCCTGCAGCGCGCGCGGCGCGACGCGCTCGAAGCGCTGCTCGCCGTGCCGCCAACACAGCAGACCGTCCGCTGCGCCGCCGACCTCATCGCCGCGATCGCCGAGGAGTCCACCTGGTCCGCCAACGAATCGCTGCAGCCGTTCGACGACGAAAACCATCCGGACATCGATTTCGCCTGCGCCGAGACGGCGGTACTGTTCGGCTGGACGCTGCGCGTGCTCGGCGACGCGCTGCGCGAGATCAGCCCGCGCATCCCGGCGCGCATGTTCGCAGAGCTGCGCCGGCGCGTATTCCGGCCCGTGCAGGCGCACGACGACTATCCGTTCATGTCCGGCGCGGGCGCGTACCCGCTGGCGGTGGCGGCGGACGCACTGCTCGCCTGCCTGTTGGCGGAACGCGACCCGACTCGCGCCGCGCGGACGATCCGCCCGCTGCTGCTCGCGCTGGACGAGGCCGCCGGACGCCACGGGCGGGGATTCGTGCCGCTGGCAGAGTCGGTCGCGGACATCTCGGCAGTGGCGGATCTGGTGGCGCTGCTGCGCGCCGCCACCGCCGGCGCCGTCGACCTCTCCGATTCCATGCCCGCCGGCGACTGGCTGGACGAGATCCTCTTCGCATGGGTACAGAGCGACCTGTTCATCGACCCTGCTGGCGACGGCATGCGCCCGCCGCTGTCTGGCAGCGACATATTCCGCATCGGCCTGACCGCCGGCGACGAGCCGCTCATGGCGCTGGGCGCGATGCTGCAGCGGGAGAGCGGCGTCCCGCCCGCCACGGTGACCGGCAGGCTGATGGACCTGTCCGATTGCGCGCGCATGGAGTCGGTCGTCGGGCGTCCGCCGCGGCTGCGCTATGCCGCGCTGCGCAACAACCGCCTGATGGTTGCGCGCATCCCCGGGCTGTACTGCGCCATGCACACCGGCGGCGGGCGGGCGAACGCCGGCGACCTGTGCCTGTTCGCCGACGGCGTGCCGGTTCTGGTGGACGGCGGTCGCACTGAAAGCGCGCGCAACCTGCCGTCGATTGCCGGCAAGGGACAGCTCGAGCGCCCGGAAGGGACGTGCGTGGCGGACTTCGACGCCCGCGAGGACCGCGAGATGATGTCCGTCGACCTGACGCGCGCCTATCCCGCCGAGTGCGGCGTGCGCTCCTACCAGCGTACGGTGCTGACGCTGCGCGGCGAGCGCACGGTGCGCGTCGTGGACGCCATTGCACTTCAGTCGCCGCAGCCGGTCGCGTTCTCGTTCGTATGCGCCGCGCACCCCACGGTGCTGAGCACAGCCGTGCGCATGGGCGGCGTGCGGATGACCTGGGAGGGCGCGTTTGCCGTGTCGGCGGCGCCATTGGACGGCGGGCGCTACCGCCTCGAACTCACCGCCGCAGAGCCGGTCGCGCAAGCGCTGTTTGCCTTCAGTTTCGAACGCTCGTGAGTGCGCCGCCGAACGCCAGGAGAAAGGAGCCGCCCCATGCAGAGACAATCGAACTACGATCAGATGCGCGACGAGATGGCACGAAAGATCACGACCTGCGACCTTCGCCCCGCGATTGCGCGCTTCGGACTCAGGACCGACGCGGACTGCCTCTACATTCGCTTTATCGGACTGGATTACCGCATGCCGTTCGCCACCGGCCTGCCAGAACGCATCGAGGACGGCTTTCGCACCGCGCGCATCGCCTCCTACGACGAGGCCATGACGATCTACGACATACTCGGTTATGCCAAGCCGGACTGCCGCCTTTCGGGACGCTTTGTCGCGCTCGGCGCGCTGAAAGGCATCGTGCAGTCGGCGTCGTCCGGCAGCGACATGTTCGCCGGCAGCGCGAAATTCTTCGACGACCGCATCGGCGCGCTGCGCTGCGCCTGCGAGGCGATAGGCGGAACGCCCTTCGGCGTCGGCGACGTCGCCTACCGGCTGCCGCTGTTCGACTTTTTGCCCGTCATACTCCAGTTCTGGGCATCGGACGACGAGTTCCCGGCGTCGCTTCAATTTCTCTGGGATGAAAATATCCGCGACTTCATGCACTATGAGACCACATTCTTTGCCGCAGGCGCGCTGCTGAGCCGTCTCCGCACGCTCTGCGGCGGCTGAGCGCAGCCCATCCGAAAGGAAGCCTCCGGATACAGCGCAAACAGCGCAGCACCGCGATCCTCTCGCGATCGGGGCACGCCACTTAGGATGCTGACGAAGCCAACCGATTGGCACAGCGATATGAAGGCATCAAGCAAAAAAGAAAATCGCCGCCGATTCCATTTCGGTCGGGGCGATTTTGCGTTTGCCTTTTGACCGGCGCGCTGCGCAAGACCGGCAAAGCGGGGATGGCATGGTCGGGAAGCGCGTGAGGGTCTGGCGCGCAGGCGAGAAATTTTCCTTGAAGCGATTGGCAAGTTGTGGTACAATACCGGAAAATGCAGGTTCGGAGGAAATCGGTCATGGAGACAACGGTCACCCGCGAAGCGGCGCTTTCGCTGCTCAAAAAGTACAATCAGGAACACTTTCACATTCAACACGCGCTGACGGTTGAAGCGGTTATGCGCTGGTTTGCGAACGAGCTCGGCTACGGCGGCGACGCCGATTTCTGGGCGACGGTCGGGTTGCTGCACGACGTGGACTTTGAGAAGTTCCCCGAGCAGCACTGCGCCAAGGCCCCGGAGCTGCTCGCCGAGATCGGCGCGGACGAAGCGATGGTGCACGCCATCTGTTGCCATGGCTACGGGCTGGTCTCGGACATCGCGCCGGAGCACGAGATGGAGAAGGTGCTCTTTGCCTCCGACGAGCTGACCGGCCTGATCGGCGCGGCGGCGCTGATGCGCCCGTCGAAGAGCGTGCAGGACATGGAGCTCAAGAGCCTGAAAAAGAAGTACAAGGACAAGAAGTTCGCCGCCGGTTGCTCGCGCGAGGTGATCGCCAAAGGCGCGGAGATGCTCGGCTGGACGCTGGACGAGCTGATGGAGCGCACGCTCGACGCCATGCGCGCCTGCGAGGCGGAGATCGCCGCCCAGCTGGCGGCGAACGCCTGACATCGCGAGCAGCGCAATGCGGTGACGTCTGAGGCTGCGATTTGCCCGGCGCGCACGGCTGATCTGCGCGGCACAG
>CALVPU010000151.1 GCA_944353735.1 uncultured Eubacteriales bacterium
GGCGTCCTGCCATTCGCCGACGATGTTGCCATCGCGGTCGGCGGCGGCGTACTGCCAGCGGCAGGCGTATTCCACGCCCTCATAGCCCTCCAGCGTCGCGGTCAGCGTGATGATGCTGCCGAGCTGCAGCGTCTCGGTATCGCGGCTGACCTGCACGCTCACCCGGCGCTCCGGCGCGGGCTGCGGCGCTTCCGTCGGCAGCGGTTCCACCGTCGGCAGCGGTTCCACCGTCGGCAGCGGCTCTTCCGTCGGCAGCGGCTCTTCCGTCGGCAGCGGCTCCTCCGTCGGCAGCGGCTCTTCCGTCGGCAGCGGCGCTTCCGTGGCGTCGAGCGACGGGACCTCGCCGGCGGCGTGCACCAGGTCCGCGCGGATGTAGCCGGTCAGGCCGCCGGCGGTCACGCGCAGCCACGTCTCGCCCTCGGCGTTGACGGTCTTGCCGAGCACTTCGACGGCGGCAAATCTGGACAGCTGCGCCAGCGCCTCGCCGGACACGCCGGGTTCGCTGCGCAGGTTGACGCTGTCGGCATCGACATAGGAGGTATCCGGCGCCGGCGTCTCTTCCGGCTCGTAGCGGACGTCCGCCATGAACACGCGGATGCCGTCCACGGTATGGTAACTCGCCTCGGCGGCGATGCAAGCCTCGGTCCCGGCGCGGTCGGGGCGCTCGAGCGGCGCGGCGTAGAAATACGCGCGCTCGCAGGCGCCGGCGAAGCGGGTGCGGTCGGTGTCGAAATACACCTCGTACAGGCAGCCGCCGTCATAAACCGCCGCCTCGCGCGCCACCATCACGCACGCGCTCAGCAGCTCGCCGAGCTTCTCCGTGCGGTTCGCGTCGCGGTACAGCGCCGTGCCGGCGGGCACATAGGCGTAGGCGGAAACGAACGGGTCCGGCGTGGGCGCGAGCGTCAGCTCCGGCAGCGGCGTCGCGGTGCCGGGAATGACGATCTCGGAGGTCTCGCCGTCGGGCTCCATCGAGGGCACAGGCGTCTCCGGCGCAGGGCTGGGCGTTTCCGTCTCAACGGGCGTCTCCGTCTCCGCGGGCGTCTCCGTCTCGGCGGGCGTTTCCGTCTCCGCGGGCGTCTCCGTCTCGGCGGGGACTTCCGTCTCAGCAGGCGTTTCCGTCTCAGCAGGCGTTTCCGTCTCGGCGGGAGCTTCCGTCTCGGCGGGGACTTCCGTCTCAACGGGCGTCTCCGTCTCTACGGGGACTTCCGTCTCCGCGGGCGTTTCCGTCTCCGCGGGCGTCTCCGTCTCGGCGGGAGCCTCCGCTACCGCCGGAACGTCCGCTTCCGGCTCTGGCTGCGGCACTTCCGGCGCGGGCGTCTCCACCTGCGGCGCCGGGCTTTCCTCCGCCAGCGCAAGAAGGCCCATGCTGGTCAGGACGATCGCCAGCGCGAGCGCTAGGGCGAGCAGCTTCTTCAATTTCATATTCTGCATCCTCCTCTGGCAGGTCCGGCACCTTCCGAGCACTGCGGACCGAATGATTTGCACCGCCGCTTCGGCTGAGTTCGGCAAGCGGTCCTCCATGAAACAGCAAAAAACCGCGGGACTGTTTCATCATCCGCGGACGCAAGGTGCTTGTATTGGGACAAATCGTAGACATTGTGCGCCATTTATGCTATAATTGCAAAGAATAAGAAAAACGGCGCAATGGGTGCCTTGCAGAAGGGCGAAACGGGTGGTTTTGTGCACCGAATGGATGGTGCGTGATGTCTACATCGCGCGCCACATGGAATTTGTGTTAGTATAAATTAAACCTTTCGCCAGGCGTCTTTTCCGCCCAGCGCAGAAACGTTTTGTGGGATACGTGCAACCGCCGCGCCGCCTCGCGGGCGGAGATCCCGCCGCTCTTCCACGCCGCCAGGCATTCCACAAAGTTCTCCGGGCGCTGTTTGGGCGGCGGACCAAAGCGGACGCCTCGCTTGCGCGCTGCGGCGATGCCTTCCGCCTGCCGCTGGCGGAGAAATTCCCGCTCCGTCTGCGCCACGTAGGACAGCAGCTGCAGCACGAGGTCGGCAATCAGCGTGCCGGTCAGGCTGCGGGACTGGCGGGTATCGAGCAACGGCATGTCCAGCACCACGATGGCGGCCTTCTTCTGCTTGGTGATCAGGCGCCACTGTTCGAGGATATCCTCGTAATTGCGCCCGAGCCGGTCGATGCTCTTGATGACCAGCACGTCGCCCTCGCGGATGCGTTTGATCAGCCGGCGGTAGCGCGGACGGTTAAAGTCCTTGCCGGACTGCTTGTCGAGGAAGATGTTCTTTCGCTCGACGCCGAACTGCTCCATCGCCAGTATCTGCCGGTCCTCGCGCTGATCCCGCGTCGATACGCGCACATAGCCATACGTTGTCTCTGTCATTTTTTCGCCTCCTGTCATTTGCGTAGCTCAAGTATACGCCCGTTCTGCAAGATGTGCCCAATTCCGTGGAAATTTATTCTTTCTGTCTTTATTTCCCCATCATTGTCGCAATCCTGCCCCATGTACAGGCGGCGCGGGACGTTTTCCATGAAAAAAGCGCGCAACACACTTTTCGTGTATATAACGCGCTTGTTGATTTTTTGCTCATGCGGCGGTCGCGCTCAGAAGGGCGTGATCTTCAGGTCCATTGCGAACGTTTCGCCCGCGGGCAGGTGAACGGCGTCCAGCTTGCTTTCGAAGTCGCCCGCCGCGTCCAGCGGATCGTCCACGCCGTGCCACGGCTCGATGCACACGTAGGGAAGCCCCTTGCCCGCCTTCGTCCACACGCCCACCCACGGCACCTCGCCAAACTCGAAGCGCACGCCGCTGCCGTCCCGCCGGCGAAGCGTCGCGCCCGTGCTCCTGGGGCGGCGAAAGAGCATCGCGTCCGCGGCGAACAGCTCGTCCGCCAGCGCGAACTTCGCCGGCATGGGCGTGGATTCCGGCGCCAGCAGGTGGGTGGCGATGTCCAGGCGGCGGCAGTCCAGCGCACCGTCCCGCGCGAACTCGATCTCGTCCCCCGCCCCGCACAGGAAGCCCGGATGCGCGCCGAAGGAGAAGATCATCTCCCGATCCTCCTCGCATGCGACGCGCGCGCGGACGCAGAGGCTGCCGCCCTCCAGCGCGTAGCGGATCTCCAGCCGGAAGCGCCACGGATAGCGCGCGAGCGTCTCGGGGCTGGCGCGGAGAACCGCCAGCACCTCGGTCGGCGAAACCTGCCGCATGTCGAACGCGGACGTCAGGGCAAAGCCGTGCTTGGGCAGGGCGTATTCCCTTCCCTGCACGCGAACCCTGCCGTCCCTGAGCTGCCCGACGACGGGAAACAGCCACGGCGCGCGGCGCTTCCAGACGTCCGACCGTCCATTCCAGAGAACCTCCCGCCCGCGGCGCTTGTCCCAGATGCGCTGCATCTCCGCGCCCATGTCCGCAACCTCCACGAGGAGATCGTCGTTTTCCATGCGAAACTGCATCGTACCCCTCCTTCTGCCCCGCGTCCTGCGGCGGAGCGCAAATCTGCGGCGGTCTCCACGCCGCCGGAACCGGCAGGCGCTTCACGCCTCCTCCGGTTCGACCTCCTGAAACCACTGGTAGAGCGGCTGCAGGCGGCGGAAGCCGGCGGCGATTTCGTCGGCGAGCCGCGGCGAGCGCAGCAGGCCGAAGTCGTTCAGGTCCCTTTCAATGTAAAAGCTCTTCGCGGGATAGAGCGCGGCGGCGGCCTCGGGCAGTCCGTCGGGCACGGCGATGCGGCGGCGGACGTCGGTATGGAGGTGGAATTCGCCGCGCAGATCGCCGCAGAGGCGCTCGAATTCGCCCGCGCCGGCGCGCAGCGCGCGGCGCATGCCGTTCATCAGCGGGCGGTTTTCGCGGTAGACGCCCATGCCAAAGCTGCCGCCATCGACGGAGAGATCGAAGTGGAACCCCAGCGTGGTGGACTTCTCCTCGCCGGGCCGGCGGAACGCCAGCCACACGTAGTCCCGGTAGGGCGACTTGTCGCGCGAAAAGCGGATGTCGCGGTTGATGCGGGCGAGCGCGCGGTTGGGGCGGCGCTCGAGCGCGTCGTCGATGCGCTCGATTGTGGGGGCGAGCGCCTCCGCCAGTGCCAGGCTCGGCTCCCGCACCGCGCGCAGGTACCAGTCGCGGTTGGCGTGGAAGAAGTCGGCGTTGTTGTTGAAGCGGATC
Source organism: uncultured Eubacteriales bacterium (assembly GCA_944353735.1). Taxonomy (GTDB): domain Bacteria; phylum Bacillota; class Clostridia; order Christensenellales; family Aristaeellaceae; genus Faecivicinus. The sequence goes on from CALVPU010000151.1 coordinate 4,136, forward strand.
GCCATGAAGAATTCAAACGTCTCGTCGCTGTATCCCTGAAACATATCAGCCCTGCTTCCCCTTTTTGGCGCGGCGGAGGGGGACGAAGCGCGCCGTCTTGCCCATTTCCTCCTTGATGCGCTGCTTTTGCGCCGCGGCGCGCTCCTTCTTGGCTCGGCGGGCGCGGACGGAGAGGATCACCAGCGCCGCCACCAGCGCCGCCAGCACCGCGCACGAACCGATCAGCAGCGCGGTGAACAATGGCGATTCGCCCACCTGCGCGGGCGCGCCGTCGAACAGCGCCTCCTCGATGTCCTCCGGCTCGGGCTCCGCGCCTCCCGGCGCGACCTCGACGCGCACCGGCTCGGCGAAGGCGCTGTGCGTCCCGCCCGCGGCGTCCTCATAGGCGACGGTGAAGGCGAAGTCGGCGCTCTGCTCTACCTCCAACCGCACCTCGCAGGCGGTCGGCTCGCCCGTGGGCACCACGGCGAGCTGCGCGACCTCGCCGCGCGACGCCTCGGAGATCACAGCGCGCAGCGCCGGCTCGTCGCCAAAGTTGGCAACCTCGACGGTGAACGTCACATAGCCCGCGCGGCGGATGTGCGGCAGCGACGGCTCCGCGCGCAGCGCCAGCGCCGGCTCGCCGGCGGGATCTGCCACGGCCTGGTCGTCGGTGACGAAGTCGACGCGCGCGCCGGTGGCGTTGGCGCCGACGATGCGCCAGCGGTACACGGCGTCGCCGCGCAGCGGATAGGTGTGCGCGACCTCGACCGGCTCGCCGCCCGCGGGCACGTCGATGCCGTCGGCGATGACGCCGCCGTAGGCGTCGTCGTAGATCGTCAGCCCCACGTAGTCGACCGCGCCGGCGTTGGTCAGGCGCAGCACCGCCTCCGCCTTGTCCGAATCGAACATCGACACGCCGGCGGTCAGCTCCGCGCTGAGCCTGCCCTGCGCCTCCTCGAGCGCCGCCGCCTCCAGCCGCAGCGAATGGGTCTCATCGCCGGCGGCATAGGTCAGCACCGGTTCGGAGACGGCGCTGCCATCGACGGCGGCGCGGTGGACGAACGTCTCGCTGCCGCCGGCGGCGAGCACGTCCAGCTCCGCCTCGAAGCCGACGCCGGGATCGCTGATGACCACGTCGTCCGCCGCCGCGCCGAAATTCTCCACGCGGTAGACGATCGTCGCCGCGCCGCCGGGCGCGACCTGCCGCGCGGAGATCTCCCGCAGCAGCGTCAGCGACGGTTCCGCCGCGCCCGGCGCGAGCGGCGCCGCGACGGAAACGCTGGCGCCGCCGTCCTCCGTCTCCCACGAGACGGTGCAGTCGATCGTGCCGGCGTCCAATTCCGCCTGCGTGACCGCGTGCGCGCACGTGACCTCGCGCATCTCATCGGCGGCGAGGTCGCCGACCGTCTCGGCGAACAGCCCGTCCGCGGAGGCGATGCGGACGCCGGCGAGCTCGTCCCCGCTCAGGTTCGTCAGCGTGAAGGTCATCTCCACCTCGCCGGGCGCGGCGACCGTCTCCGGCGTCAGCCGCACCGCCACGTCCAGCGCCGCCGCGGCCTCCTCTGCGCGCGCCGCGGTCCATCCGGCTGTCCACGCCAGCAAGAGCGCCGCCAGCGCCGCCAGCGCCCGATAATATCCTGTCCGCGCCCGCCCGCAGCGCAGCGCAGCTGAATTTCCGTTTCGCATGATCTGTCCTCGCTCAGCTCCTTCGGGATCTCATATCCCACCATTTTCATTCTAATTCATTCCGCTGGTCCTGTCAAGGCGGCGGGCGCGAAAAGGCGCGTCGACACAATTTTGACATCCTTTCTTAAAAAGGGTGGACAAAGCATGTCGAAAGCGGTATAATTATTTTGCAAAATGATTTCGGAGGACGCGCAACGATGATCGGATCGGACATCCGAAAGTATGCCGAGCGCCGCGGGCTGCACTGCGACGGCGGCATCGCCTACGGCGTCGTCCACGGGCTGCACATCGCGCTGTCGGGCACGGCGGGCGCGAAGGTCTTGGCGGTCTACCTCTGCCCGCCCGCCGAGGCGGGCGCGCGCGCCGCAGAGCTGGAGCGCGCGCGGCAGACCCTGCTCGACTGCGACGCGCGGGAATACCGCCTGTGGCGGCAGGACCCGGTGACGGTGGAGGCGGGCGTCGCCACGGTGACCTTCGCCGACGCGCTCGGCGCGATGCGGCGCGTGGCGCGCTATATCGACGAGGTGCTGCCCCGGCTCGACGCGCCGGCGGGCAACCGCTGCGCCCATTGCGGCGCGCCGCTGGCGGGCGACGGACGGCGCGTGCTGTTCGAGGGGCGCGCCCTGCCGGTGCACGCGGCGTGCGCCGGAGAGATGGCGCGGCGGATACAACAGGCGCCGGAGCGCCCCGACCGCGCAGTTCGCGGATTGCTGGGCGCGCTGGCGGGCGGACTGCTGGGCGCCGTCGCGTGGGCGGCGGCATACGCGCTCGGCTGCGTCACCAGCTTCGCCGGGCTGCTCATCGGCTTTCTCGCCAACCTGCTCTACGGCAAGTGCGGCGGTCCCGATCGCTGGCTGCGCGCCGCGGCGGTGGCGCTGGCGGTGATCTTCGGCGTGGCGGCGGGACAGTTTGGCGGCTGCACGATCGTGTTCGCCCGCCGTTACGCGGCGGACGGCGGCTTCGACGGCACCGGCCTGACGCGCTGGCAGTACGTCGCCACCCTGTGGGACGGCTTGCTGCTGGACGATTCCGCCGCCATCCTCGGTCGCCAGTACGACCGCATGGCGTCGAACCTGTCCGCGGCGGAGCGGGCCCTCCTGATGCCGCGCGAGGCGTTCATCGCCCAAAGCGGTCTACCCGAGACCGCCGCGGAGCGCGCCGCCCTTCGCGCCGACGCCATCGCCGGCACGCTGTTCGGACTGGTCGGCGGCGCCGGCATGATCCCCGCGCTGCGCCGCCAGCGCCGCAGGCGTGCCGTGAAGCTGCTTCGGTGACGCCGGGATTTCTACCTATTATATTGGATGCGCGCGCCGCTTCGGCGCGCGCATTCGCTTCCCCTTCCTTGCGCCGCACACCCCGCCGCCGTGGCATCCACATTCCCTTCACCCCTCTTGCGCCGCGCACCTCGCCGCGCTGCGCGCATCCGCTTCACCCTTCTTGCGCTGCACACCCCGCCGCTTCAGCGCGCATTCCCTTCACCCGCCTTGCGCTGCACGCATCTTGCCGCTACGCCGCGCTCATTTCCTTCCATTCACCATCCTTACGCCGCACACCCCGCCGCGGCATCCGCCCGGGCGCGCAAAATTCCCCGCGCGGCATGCGCCGCACGGGGAATTGAGGTTCCCGCTCCCACGCGCATCGGCGCGAAGGACGGGGCATCGCGCGCTTGGATTTGAACGCATTCAGCATCCGCGCGCAGCTCATCACACGCCCTTCGCCAGCGCCGCAGCCGTCTTGGCGGCGAGCTGGGCGTTGTTGTAGACGAGGCGAATGTTGGAGGCGAGGCTGTCGCCGCCGGTGATGTCCTTGACCTTCGCCAGCAGGAAGGGCGTGGTCTGCTTGCCGTGGATGCCGAGGCGCTTGCTCTCCTCGATCGCCTCATCGATGGCCTTGTTGATGACGTCGGGGTCCATGGAGTATTCCTCGGGGATGGGATTGGCGACCAGCATGCCGCCGCGCAGCCCCATGTCGAGCTTGGCGCGGAACGCCGCCGCCAGCTCCTCGGGGGTGTCGATGCGGTAGTCCACGCCGAAGCCGGACTTGCGGGTATAGAACGCCGGCAGCTCGTCGGTGCCGTAGCCGATGACCGGCACGCCCTTCGTCTCCAGATATTCCAGCGTCAGTCCGAGGTCGAGGATGGACTTCGCGCCCGCGCAGATGACCATCACGCCGGTCTGCGCCAGCTCCTCGAGGTCGGCGGAGATGTCCATCGTCACCTCCGCGCCGCGGTGCACGCCGCCGATGCCGCCGGTCGCGAACACGCGGATGCCCGCCATTTCGGCGATGATCATGGTGGTGGCGACGGTGGTGGCGCCGTCCATGCCGCGGGCGACGATCACCGGCAGGTCGCGGCGCGACGCCTTGGTGACCTCATAGCCCTTCTTGCCGAGGTGCTCGATCTCCTCGCGCGAAAGGCCCGCCTTCAGGCGACCGCCGATGATGGCGATCGTCGCCGGCGTGGCGCCGTTTTCGCGGATGATCTTCTCGACGTTCAGCGCCGTCTCCACGTTCTGCGGATACGGCATGCCGTGGGAGATGATGGTCGACTCCAGCGCCACCACGGGCTTGCCGGCGTCCAGCGCCGCCTTGACCTCCGGCGCGATGTCCAGATACTTGTTCAGGTTCATGGGAATCTACCTCCTCGATGGTCTGAAAAGGATTACAGGGAAAGCGCCGCTCAGCCGCGCAGCTCCGCCATGCGCTGAACGAGGCGCTCGGGCGACATTTCGGGATTGACCGTCTCCATCGACTCCATGGCAATGGTCGCCGCCGCCATGCCGGCGAGCGCCGATTCGCTCAGCGGCAGATTGCGCAGCCGCGCCCACGCCAGCGCCGCCGTGAAGGCGTCGCCCGCGCCGGTGGCGTTCACCACCTGCGGATGACCGCCGGACAGGAAGCGCGTCTCGCGCGCGTCGGCGCAGCAGACGCCCTGCGCGCCCAGCGTCAAAAACACCCGCTTCGCGCCGCGCTCCACCAGCGCCCGCGCCGCCCGCGACGCGCCGCCCGCGGTCTCGACGGAAATGCCGGTGAGCAGCTGCGCCTCGATGCGGTTGGGCTTCAGGGCGTCCAGATAGGGGAGCGCCGCGCTGAGCTTGTCCGCCTTCGCCGCCGAGACCGCGTCGGCGATCACCGGCGCTTCCAGCGTCTGCGCCAGCCAGGCGATCGTTCGCGCCGGCACGTTGGCGTCCAGCACCACCAGCGACGCGCCGCGCAGCGCGTCCAGCGCCGGCGCCAGCGCCTCGACGGTCAGCCGGTCGTGTATGCCCATGTCGTTGACGGCGAGCGCCATGTCGCCGTGCTCGTCGGCGATGAACAGGTAGCTCGACGTCGCCGCATCGGGAAAGCAGAGCGCGTGCGCGAGGCTCACGCCCGCCCGGGCGCAGTCCGCGCGGATCAGGTCGGCGTGGGCGTCGCCGCCCAGCGCCGTGATCAGTTCCACCTCCAGCCCCATGCGCGCGGCGTTGCAGGCGATGTTGCGCCCCACGCCGCCCATCGAAACCCGCACGCGCCCGGGATTGGAATCGCCCGCCAGCGCGCGCCCTTCGGGGAAGCCGCCGATGTCCACGTTCGCGCCGCCCACGATCGCTATGTATGCCATGCTCTCAACGCCCTCTTGTTCAGGTTGGAAAAGGTCCGCCTTCATTATAGCATATCTCCCCGCCCGCGCGCAAGCCGGGCAGGGGCAGGTGCGAGAATTACAAAACTATGAAATTTTTTGAATCTTTGATATTGAAATGTGCGCCACTATGTGGTAGAATAGAAACAAATGAAGCGGAGGTGAGCGGGATGAAGCGAAAGTTTCCTTGCATGATGCTCTGCGCGCTGCTCGTCGCGGCGCTGCTCGCCAGTTCTCTGGGCGCGAGTGCCGCCAGCGGGATCATCACGATGTACAAGACGACGGTCGCCGACGGTCGCCTGCGCGAGGGGCCGTCCTCGCAGTACAACGTCATCCGCACGCTGCGCAAGGGCGAAAAGGTGTTCTATTCCGGCACGATGTCGGCGGCGTTCGCGCTGGTGCGCACCACGGACGGCGACGTCGGCTACATCTACAACGGCTTTCTGACGCCTTACGGCAACGTCCGCACGGACCAGCTGTACTACGCCAGCGGCTCGGTCAACGTCTACCGCAGCGCCAGCACCGGCGCGTCGCGCACGGGCTCGATCTCCAACGGCGAGAGCGTGCTGGTGTTCCAGACCGCCAACGGCTGGGGCTTCGTCAAGACGTTCGACGGCACGACCGGATTCGCGCCGCTGAACAACCTCTACCGCGTCTTCTGAGCGCGCCGCAGGTGCGGCAAAACCACAGACAAAACTGCTCCGGCGAAAGGACCGGAGCAGTTTTCCGTGTGCCGCCGCATCACCCTGACAATTCCGCGTTCGCAGCGGCGGTTGGTCCTTCCTTTGCCGGCGGCGCTTGCCGCTCTGGCGCGCGGACCTGTCCGGCTCAATGGCGGTCCGCCTGGCGGCGCCAACGAGCGCTTCGGCGAAGGCCGGGGCGTTTTTTGTCGGTTGCGGACGGACGGGCGCCCTGAGCGCTGGCGCCCACCGCCGTCACAGCAGCGCCATGCACAGGATCGCCGTGACCACCACGAACGCCGACGCCAGCGTGGCGGCGAGGTTGAAGCGGCGCACGGGGCGCTCCCCGCCCGCGGAGTCGAGCTTCGGCAGCAGGTGCGCGCGACCGAGCGCCTGCGAGACCGGCTTGTAGACCAGCATCGTGATGCCGGCGTTGAGCGCGCCCTTGAGCAGGTTAAACGGCAGGAACGCGGGGATCAGCAGCTCGGCGACCGCCTCGCGCGTCACGCCCATGTACAGCGGCGTGACGATGTAGTTCCACGCCACCATCACCGCCGCCATGCACGCCACGCCCAGCGCCAGCCCGATCGCCGCGCCGCGGATGGAGTGGCGGCGGCGGTAGAAGAAGGCGGCGGGCAGCATGAACGCGCACGTGGACAGCACGTTCATGAAAAAGCCGATGAATCCGGTGTCGCTGACGGTGACCATCTCCACCAGCGAGACCAGCAGCGAGATCGTCGCGCCGGACAGCGGTCCCAGCAGGAAGCCGCCGATGGCGATGACCACGTCCTTCGGGTCGTAGCTGAGGAACAGCACCACCGGAATGCGCCCGATCAGCATGATCAGGTACGCCAGCGCGGCGAGCATTGCCATCAGCGTGAGTTTGCGCGTCTTTTCGTTCATTGGGAATGCACCTCCGTTGCATGAATAAACGCCCACGGGCGCAGTCCCGGGGCGTTTGGACATGACGGAATATCTTTCGGGCGCACGCCCGAAATCGCCTTCTACCATCCAGACTGCGAAGGCGCCGCTCACGCGCCCTCTGACACTGTCGGTATCGGAATTGCACCGATTCGTGCTCGGACGGCTCGCGCCGTCCTCGCTCGCGGACTGTACCGCCGGTCGGGAATCTCACCCTGCCCCGAAGACAACGATCTTTCGATCTGGATTTGTTATACGCCTCCCGCCGCCAAATGTCAAGTTGAATTCCCGTTAAGTCCGGCGAATCCGCCGCCGCGCCGCAGGCCGCGAACGCACTCGTCCCGCGGCAGAAGCGCTCGCTTCCGCATGCGCTTCGGAAACGCGCGGAGATCGCGCCCATCCTATGGCGCGGGCGCTCCAGATGTTGACAAAATCAGCAGGCTGTCCGAGCGCTGAGAACGCCTGCAAGCCAAGGATGCACGCGCAGCTGGCGCGGGAAGCAAAAATTGCCTCCAACTTCTTTCCTGTTGGGGCAATTCTTGCGATTATAGGCCCTGTCAGCGCTTCGGCCTCCGCTGTCCCGCAGCCTTGCGCCGTGGGACAGCGCTCGTCTTGCGCCCGGTCGCGCTTGCCGGCGCGGTTTCTCCCGCCTGCCGCCTGCGCTCACTGCGCCCGGAGCGCGAAGCCCCGAAGCCTTAACGCCGAGTTTCTCCTGCCCGCCGCTCACTCACTGCGCCGGCGCTTCCTCGCGCGGCAGAAAGCCCTCGAAGATCGGCATCTCGCCGCGCAGCAGGCAGTTCTGGAAGATCTCCTCGTCGCGCACCGTCCACGCCGCCAGCGCCGTGTGGAACAGCGCGCGCTGCACGCGGGGCGCGGAGAAGCGCTCTGCGCCGACCTCGTAGGCGACGAAATCGGGCCGCGCGAGGAAGTTCAGCGCCAGCCGCGAGAGCAGAAACGCGCCCGCGCGCCCCGCGCGCACGGCGATGTACACCGGCGCCGACGCCACCAGCTGACCGCGCAGCACCTCCGGCGCGCGCCGCCGGAACCAGCGCAGCATCAGCGGATTGAACGACTCGATCATGTACGCGCCGCGGTATTCGCGCAGCTGCGCCAGCGTCGCCGCGCACAGCGCGCGGTTGCGCCGTCCGTTCTTCAACTCCACCAGCAGCGGCACGCGACCGTCCACCTGCGCCAGCACCTCGCTCAGCAAGGGGATGCGCCCGCCCGCGCCGACCCGCAGCGCGCGCAGCTGCGCCCAGTCGAGCTGATCGACGCGCCGCGCATCGCCGGTCATGCGCCGCAGCGAATCGTCGTGAAACACCACCACCTCGCCGTCGCGCGAGAGCTGCACGTCCAGCTCGATGCCATAGCCCGCGCAGCAGGCGCGCTCGAACGCCTCGAGCGTGTTTTCCTCGGCGCCGTCGCCGTGCAGTCCGCGATGGGCGAACGCCGTTCCCCGCCATGCGTTGGCGCGGTGCGCCCGCGCCGGCGCGATCAAAAATACCGCCAGCGCCGCCAGCAGCGCGAGCGCCAACACAATGAGCCAACCCGTCAAAGCATCTCTTCCTTTCGCCCTCCGCACATGCAGAAGGCCGTGAGTGAGGGATTTCCCTCCTTCGACATTATACCGCGGGCGCGCGGAAAAGTAAAATCAAAAATGGGAAAACAATGACGTTCCCCCGCACAGCCGAAGGGAACGGGCGCATGCGCAGCGCAGGCGCGCTCAGTCCGCGCGGTCGCGCCGTCCAACGCATCCATCTTCGCCGCGCTGGCGCTCAGTTCGCGGGCGCGCCATCCAGCGCATCCGCCCTCGCCGCGCTGGCACCCAGTCCACGCGGTCGCGCCGTCCGGCGCATCCATCTTCGACGCGCTGGCGCTCAGTCCGCGCGGGTCGCGCCGTCCGGCGCATCCACCTTCGACGCGCTGGCGCTCAGTCCACGCGGGGCGCGCCATCCAGCGCATCCGCCCTCGACGCGCTGGCGCTCAGTCCGCGCGGGGCGCGCCGTCCGGCGCATCCGCCCTCGCCGCGCTGGCGCTCAGTCCGCGCGGGGCGCGCCGTCCAGCGCATCCGCCCTCGACGCGCTGGCGCTCAGTCCGCGGGGCACCGCCGTCCAACGCATCCGCCTTCGACGCGCGCTGGCGCTCAGTTCGCGGGTCGCCGCCGTCCAACGCATCCGCCTTCGACGCGCGCTGGCGCCCAGCTCGCGCGCCGCCGCCGCCGGCCGCCCCGCCCGTCCACCGGCCGGAGCCCCCACCCCACCGCCCACCGACCTCTACCCTCCTTCCCCGCTCGGCGCTCGGGCGACCTCCGTCCGGCGCATCCGCCCTCGCCGCGCTGGCGCTCAGTCCGCATAGGGGACGAACGCGAACAGCTCGTCCTCGGATACGCCGTTGACCAGCACGCCCCAGCCGCGCGGGTCGGGCTCGATGGGGAAGAAGCCCTCGCGCCCGTCCTCGGTGACGAAATAGACGATGGACACCTTGTCCGAAGCGGCGACGGCAAAGCGCGTGCCCGCCTCGATCGCGCCCGCGGTCTCGGCGCCGCCATCGACAAACGTGGCGGGGATGTCCGCAATCGGGTCGAGGGCGCGGTTCTCCCAGTCGACCGCGCTGGTGTCGAAGTGCCACAGCCCGTCGTCGGCGAACTCGAACGCGCCGTCGCGCAGCGCGAACGTGCGCGTGCCGAAATAGGTGCCGAGCACGTCCTGCGAGCCGCACAGCGTCAGCTCGCCGCCGGCGGCGGAGACGATGTAGCCGTAGCCATAGTCTTCATAGCCCTCGCCGTCGCCGCCGCGGCTGGCGTCGGCAAAGCGCACCGTCTGCGGCTCGCCGCCGGCGAACTGCGTGCAGTAGGTGGCGTAGTCGGCGGACGCCCAGTCGCCGGTGATGAAGATCTCGACCACGCCATCGCCGTCGAGGTCCAGCGCGTGGGCAGTGGGGCTGAACAGCGATTGCGTGTTCCAGCCAACGGTATTGCCGGCGGCGGTGACGATTTCGATGCGGGCGAATTCGCCGAGGATCTCGTCGCCCGACTCGGCGGTAAAGGTCAGCGTCTCCATCGCGCCGTCGCCGTCGAGATCGAGCGTCACGGGCACGCCGCTGGTCAGCGCGGCGTCCGCCAGCGGATCGGGGTCCGGCGGCAGGTCTTCCGCCAGCGCCGCGCCCCACAGGGCGGCGAGCAGCGCCAGCAGCACGGAAAGGGTCCTCTTCAGTCTCATCGCGATCACCTCTTACCCTTAGACGCCCGGCGCGGGGAAAAAGTTCCGCAGGACGGGATTTTCCGACGCTCGGGAAAAGCTCCGCAGGGTGGGATTTGCCGCGCGCGGCGGTCGTCCTGACGTCCGGCGCGGGAAAGCTTCCTTGTCCGGGAGATTGCCTTGCGATGCGCCCACCGCCGCGACGCCCAACGCGCGGAAAGTTCCACAGGGTGGGATTTGCCGGCGCACGGCGGTCGCCCTGGCGTCCGGCGCGGGAAAGCTTCCTTGTCCGGGAGATTGCCTTGCGATGCGCCCATCGCCGCGATGCCCAACGCGGGAAAAGCTCCGCAGGGCGGGATTTTCCGCGCGGGGAAAGTTCCGCAGAGAGGGGTGGGATTTGCCGACGCTCGGGAAAAGCTCCGCAGGGTGGGATTTGCCGGCGCGCGGCGGGATTTGCCGTCGCCGGAACCCGCGCTTCCCGTCCTGCGCCGAAAGCGAGCGCGGCTTCCCCGCCACATCAAACCGCGCCGCGCCGGAAACTGCGCCTCCCGCGCCGCGGCGACCGGCTTCCCCGCGCTGCAGCATGCGCCTCCCGCGGCGCTATTCGATCTCGCTGCCCATCAGCTCGGCGGGCACGGACAGGCCCGCCGCCTCGGCGAGGAACATCGCCGCGTCGGAGGCGGTGGTGACCACGTTCTCCTCGTGCATGAAATCGGTGATGTTGGCGTCGAAGAGCATGTTCACCTGCGCGGGGAACTCGTCGTCGCCGTCCCAGAACAGCACTGCCAGCGGCAGCCCGGGGATGACCGCCAGCTTGCCGCCGGCATCGCCCTGCGCCATCGGCTCGGCGCCCAGCGCCGCGAACGCGTCGCGCAGCTGCGGCACGCGACCGGTGAACAGCTTCGCCAGCGGCTCGAGGATCGACTTGCGGTAGGCGCTCTCGAACGGATAGGCGCGCTTGACGCTGCGAAACGGCACCAGTTCGCCCGACGCCGCGGGGTGCTCCACCGCGTAGTGGAACATGTTGAAGAAGTTCATCTCCAGATTGAAGCCGATCTCCCAGTCCGGGCGGTCGAGGCGCGTGATGCGCGCCGTGCGCCGCGAGATGGCGAAGGGATGGGAGAAGTAGGTCACGTAGAGGTTGCCATCGTCCAGCTGGAGGCCGAAGCGCCGCGCCAGCGCCGCGCAATCCATCTGCAGGAACTTCTCGCGCCACGCCGCGCGCACGGCGTCGTAGTTCGACGTCTTTGCCATGACCATCCTCCTCACTCGTAGGTGCGCGCGCCCTGCGCGACGCGCTCGTCGGGGAAGTAGCGCCGCGCGCAGCGCTCGTCGCCGAGCACGACGTTTTCGTACAGCTGGTGGGAATGGTCTCCGGTAAAGACCTCGGCGATGGTGGTGTCGGTCACGTCGCAGTACAGCCGCGCGAAGGGGCGGAACCACGGCGCTTCGGCGATGCGCGCGTTCCAGACCATGCCGTAGGGACAATGGTCGCGCCCCAGCGCCGGTACCCAGCCCAGATACGGCACGTCCGACGTGCGCGTGATGTTCTCCGGCGTGCGGGCGACGCCCATCTCCCGCGCGCGCTCGACCATCTGCCCGGCGCGCTCGCGGGCGCGGCGGTAGAGCACGCGCTGGACGACCTCCATCGCCCGCGCCTCGCCCAGCTCGTCGCGCAGCGCGCAGACGAACGCGAAGTATAGCTCGGCAAACTGCGCCGCCATGCCGCGGACCTCCTCCACGGCGCGCTGGCGGGAAATGGTCTCCTCGCAGGCAGCCGCCTGCGGCTGCGCGCCCTCGCGCGCGGACAGGGTTTCGTTCATGCAAAATCCCCCTCA
>CALVPU010000152.1 GCA_944353735.1 uncultured Eubacteriales bacterium
GTGGCTGGAGTTCAGACGTGTGCTCTTCCGATCTCGCTTGCCGCTGATGGACTGCTATCGCGAGGCGCTGACGTGGACGGACTGCGCCGACGTCGCCAACTACGCGCCCGGGCAGGGCGCGGCGGCGAGCATGGCGGCGTGCTTTCTGGAGCGATTCATCGAGCCGGAAAGCGCATGGGTGCACGTGGACATGGTCGGTCCCGCGGTGCGGCGCGGCGCGAACGCGCTCGAATGCGCCGGCGCGCGCGGATACGGCATGGCGACAATCGCGATGCTGCTGCAAGCAAACGGCTGAGCTGCCGAACCGGCGCGCTCCGGCAGGATGGAAGGGCGCGCTGCGGCAAGCCAGACGGCGGCTGAGATGCACGGGATGGAGGCGCGGCGATGCCGCCTGTGCGGATGCGCAGAATGGGCGCGGCGGCGTGGTGTCAGCGCGTGCATGGACGTGCGGCGTGCGAAGCAGCGATGTTGCGGCAGTGCTTGCGTGAATGGAGGCGCGGCGATGCCGCCTGTGCGCATGCGCAGAATGGGCGCGGCGGCGGTCGCCGAATTATTAGGAGATGTCATGTCTGCGCCTGCGCGAGCGTGCGGCGCTTTTGCCGGATGGTTGAGCGAAAATGTCCGGGACGGGCGCGCAGGACAAAATGCGGCGGCGAGCGTTGCTCAGCGCGCTGCCGCTCGCGATGCGGCTGCAAGCAAAACCGACGCGGCGGCATGAAAGCAGCTGGGTACAGGCCGGCGGCGCCGGGCAGGGCGCGGCGAACGGACCCGTTGGGCGAATTGGGGCGCTGCGGGCGTCTGCACAGCCGTCCCGGCGGGTCTTCGGCATGATTTTGGAGCGGCGGTCGCCGCGGTTGGGCGGAGGGCAAAATTTCAATGGGCGCATGTGTGCCCGGAAACGGAGGAAATGCGATGCAATTGCAATTTGACTTTGACGGCAACATGCGCCGCGAGGTATTGGAGAGCTATCTCTCCCGCGCGGTGACGGCGGCTGGACTGGTGGACAGCGACACGCTCGACGACGACCTGCGCGCCATCCGCGACCTGGGCGTCAAGTTTCTGGGACGCGCGTCCGGCATCTGGTACATGATCGACGACGACGAGGCGCACTTTGAAAAGTCCCGCCGCCTTGCTGAGCGCGTGCATGCCCAGGATCCGCAGATCATCCTGCAGTCCTGCATCTTTGAAATCGTCGTCCAGCGCATGGAGGAAGTCGAGATTCCCGCTTACGTGTTCGAAGCGTTTGGCCTGCCGGTCGAGAAGCGCCATTTCCGCCTCGAGGATGCGCTGTTCCCGGAGCGCCCGCACGGCTTCGTCGACCACGCGCCGCGCGATCCCGCGAAGTACGGCGGCATCCCCGACCTCAACCGCATCGAGGCGCGCATGTGGTTCTACTACCGCGCCACGCGCTACATCGACTGCGGCTACGAGGCGCTGCACATGGGTCAGATCCACCTCTACACCGCCAACGACCGCGGCATGAAAAAGACCTACGAGCTGTTCGGCATGATCCGCGACTACGCCGCGAAGCACGCCCGCCGCCACAAGGTGCTGCTCGACGCGCATACCCACGGCGTCAACGTCGGCGGCAAGCTGCTGTTCGACTACCATGCCATGCCGTTTACGCGCGTCGCGCTGCCGGATGAACCGGGCCAGCGGCTGGTGCTCGTGCGCGAGGGCTTCAGCGAGGGCGGCGAGAATCCCAACGGCTTCTCCGGCGACGTCATGCCCTACCTGATGGAGTACGACAACTGGGGCGGCAGGGTCGTCGACCATCCGGAACAGCTGTCGCGCCGGGAACTCGCCCAGCGCGACTGGTGGGGGTACGACCAGCTCGGCTGGTTCGCCAACCAGCCCGAGGCGGAGCGCAACCACTTCATCGAATACACCTACCGCTGGGTGCAGGTGAACAACGTCAACGCCTTCTTCGAGGCGCCGTGCCGCCGCATGCTCAGCGACGCCGCCGTGACCTGTGTGCGCGCCGACAACGGACAGACCGGCGTGCAGCACAATTACCAGATCAACCGCAGGAGCCCTGCCTGCCCGATGGGTTTTGGTCAGGAGGACGCGCTGCGCGCCTGCTGGGCGGACGGCGACCGGCTGCGCGAGCGCTACGGCAATCCCGAGCACCTGATCCGTTACGGCGCGCGCGACGAATACGACCCCGAGACCGGCATGAAGCTGCCGGAAAAGGTCGTCGTCTACGGCAGCTTCCAGCCCTTTGTCGGCGCCATGCTCAACGACTCCAACAGCGAGATCACGCGCATGTACTACGTCGGCGACAACACCTACACGCTGACCGTCGTCATCCCGTGGGCGGGCACGTACGACTACGCCGTCTCCACCTACGGCACGCTCTCGGCGACCTACAGCTTCGACCGCTTCCCGCGCAGCGGATCGAGCAACAAGGACACATTTACGACGACCAGCGACAACGCCGTCGTGCGCTTTCGCTATAAGTTCATGGACCACGCCGTCTCGGTCGAGATCGCGGACTGACCGCGCTGCCGAAACGGCAAAATCGCAGGACATCTTCCGAAAATGGGAGATGTCCGCCTTTTTCTGCCAAATTTGACGGACAAAAATGTAAAAAGAGCCATAATATACCCATTGTTAACGGATTTGCGCAAAAATCCTCCACTGCTTCGCATTTTTTACAGAGCAAAGAATGCAATTGCCTATTGCATCCCGGCGAAAAAGCTGTTATAATAATGTACATACTCGCAATATCGTTCGGTTTTGCCTATATTGCAATCCGGTGGGATTGAATTTATAGGAATTTTGAAATGGAGGGAAATCACATGAAGAAACTGATGAGCATCCTTCTCGTCGCTCTGATGGTTCTGGGCCTCGCGTCCTTCGCGTCCGCGGAGGAAGAGGGCGCTTGGAAGGTCGCCATCCTGACGGGCACCGTCTCGCAGGGCGAGGAAGAGTTCCGCGCCGCCGAGCAGGCCGTCGCGACCTATGGCGAGGAGCACATCATCACCGATACCTATCCGGACAACTTCGCTTCCGAGATGGAGACCACCATCTCCAAGCTCGTCGCCTTCGCCTCTGACCCCGACGTCAAGGCGATCGTGATGTGCCAGGCCGTTCCGGGCGCGACCGCTGGCTTCCAGCGCGTCCGCGAGGAGCTGGGCCGCGATGACATCCTGCTCATCGCCGGCACGCCGCAGGAAGACCCCGCCGTCATCTCCGCGGCTGCGGACATCGTCCTCTACGCCGACGAGATCGGTCAGGGCGACAGCATCATGGAGCAGTGCGCCGCGTGGGACATCGACGTGTTCATTCACTACTCCTTCCCGCGCCACATGGCGATGGAGCTCATCGCCGGTCGTCACTCCCTGCTGCAGGAGAACGCCGAGGCGCTGGGCATCCAGTTCGTCGACGTGACTGCGCCGGACCCGACCGCTGAGGCGGGCGTCTCCGCGTCCCAGCAGTTCATCCTCGAGGACGTGCCGCGCCAGCTCGAGGCGTATCCGGACCAGAAGGTCGCGTTCTTCACCACCAACTGCGGCATGCAGCCGGCGCTGCAGACGGCGGTCCTCGACCAGCCGAACGCCTACTACCCGCTGCCCTGCTGCCCGTCCCCGTACCACGGCTTCCCCGCCACGCTGGGCCTTGAGCTCGAGGTCGGCGGCGACGACGTGGCTGCGCTGCAGGCGATCGCCGCTGCGCTCGACGAGCACGACGCCGTGGGCCGCTTCAGCACCTGGCCGTCCCCGGTCGCGATGACCATCATCGAGATCGGCGTTGAGTACGCGATCGACTACATCAACGGCGACATCACCTCCACGAACGACGCCGACGCTCTGAAGGCCATGTTCGAGGAGAAGGCGCCCGGCGCGGTGCTGGACAACTACACCAACGCCGAGGGCACCACGCTGGACAACTACTACACCATCCTGCTGGGCCAGGTCAACTTCGCCGACTATCTGCCGGGCGGCGTGAACGGCCCCGATGCGGCTGCGGAAGCTCCCGCTGAGGAAGCTGCCGCCGAGGAAGCCCCCGCTGAGGAGGCCGCCGAAGCCTGATCCCCGCTCCGAGACCGCGCGGGCGCTGTGAGCTCCCGCGCGGGCATCCAGCGAGCATAGCGCTTTCAGCGCAAGCCTGGCGGGCTCCGAGCGAGCTGCCGGCGCAACGGCCCGCCCGCTTTCGGGCGGGTCGGTTTTCAATCATGCGGATCCCGTTTTAAAATGGGACGCGGTCGGGGCAGGCGCTTCCCGGCGGCGGTCGCCGAAGGCATCTCATTTTAAAGCGAGATTCGTATTCCACGGGGCGACGCGGAACGGGGAGCCCCTGACAAGGAGGTAGGACGATTTGAGCGCAGAGTACGTGCTTCAAATGAAAGACATCACCAAGCGCTACGGCGAAAACACCGTGCTGGAGGACGTTTCGCTCTCCGTGCGGCCCGGCGAGATCCACGCGCTGCTCGGTGAAAACGGCGCGGGCAAGTCGACGCTCATGAACATACTGTTCGGCATGCCGGTCATCCACGCGACGGGCGGCTTCAGCGGCACGGTCAGCCTTGACGGCGCCGAGACGCACATCCAGTCGCCGCACGACGCGATGGAAAAGGGCATTGGCATGGTGCATCAGGAATTCATGCTGCTGCCGGGATTTACGATTACCGAGAACATCAAGCTCAACCGCGAGATCACGAAGCCCAACCTCGTCAGCCGCGTGTTCGGCAAAAATCTCGAGACGCTGAACATGAAGGCCATGGCGAAGGACGCCCGCACGGCGCTCGACAGCGTCGGCATGTCCATCGACGAGTACACGCTCGTGCAGGGACTGCCGGTTGGCTACATGCAGTTCGTCGAGATCGCGCGCGAGATCGACAAGAAGGGCATCAAGCTGCTCGTGTTCGACGAGCCGACCGCCGTGCTCACCGAGTCCGAGGCGGAGCAGCTCATCCGCGTCATGAAGCAGATCGCCGCCACCGGCATCGCCATCATATTCATCACCCACCGTCTGGACGAGGTCATCGCCGCGGCGGATTCGGTGACGATCCTGCGCGACGGCAAGCTGGTCGCCACGCGCGACGCCAAGAAGACCAACACGCTCGAGCTCGCCGAACTGATGATCGGTCGCAAGGGCGAGAGCATGGTCACCGCGCCGGACCGCGACAAGCCGCACGGCGACAAGGTCGCGCTGGAGATCAATCACCTGTGCGTCGACATGCCCGGCGAGGAAGTCCGCGACGTGTCGCTGAAGGTCTACGAGGGCGAGATCTTCGGCATCGGCGGCCTGGCGGGTCAGGGCAAGATCGGCATTCCCAGCGGCATCATGGGCCTGTATCCCGCCGCCGGCGAGGTCAATGTGTTCGGCGCCGCGCACGAGCTGGGCAATCCCCGCAAGTCGCTGGAAAACGGCCTGGCGATGGTCTCTGAGGACCGCCGCGGCGTGGGTCTGCTGCTCGAGCAGTCCATTGAGGACAACATCGTGTTCAACGCCATGCAGATCAAGGGCGAGTACCTGATGGGCATCCGCCTGCTGTTCTCGCTGCGCGACAGCCGCAAGATCCGCAAGGTCGCCAACCAGATGATCAAGGATCTGGACATTCGCTGCACGTCGGCGCTGCAGCATGCCGGCACGCTCTCGGGCGGCAACCAGCAGAAGGTCTGCATCGCCCGCGCGCTGCTGATGCGACCGAAGCTGTTGTTCGTTTCCGAGCCGACGCGCGGCATCGACATCGGCGCGAAGAAGCTCGTGCTGGAGACGCTGGTGCGCCTCAACCGCGAGCAGGGCATGACCATCGTGATGGTTTCCTCGGAGCTGATGGAGCTGCGCTCGATCTGCGGTCGCATCGCGATCGTTTCCGAGGGGCGGACGGTGGACGTGCTCAAGGCGACGGACACCGACGTCAACTTCGGCCTGGCGATGTCCGGCATCCGGCCGAATCAGGAGGGAGGCAGTGTCAATGGGTAACCAGAAAGCCAGAGCGATCGCCTCTGTCCTGATCGTCGTGCTCGCGCTGGTGCTGATCGTCACCGGCGTCGTCGGCATGAGCCGGCGCGCCACCGCGACGGGCGAGGAGATCCTCACCAACATGCGCACGCGCGCGGTGCTCATCGCCACCGGCGAAGGCGCGGTGGAATCCTACGTCGCCATCGCCGCGGATCAGGCGCGCGAGGCGGCGCAGGCGGCGGGGGCGAGCATGTCCGAAATCCGCGAGGCCGTCGCCGCCGCCGAGGAGGAGGCGCGCAACAATTCCTCCGCGAACCTGCTCGACTACGCGACCGCCGATACGACCGGTCTGGACGCGGCGCTGAGCACGCTGCGCGCGGCGCTGATGGACTATCGCGCCGAGGAAGCGGCGGCGGAAGCGGCGTATGTCGAACAGATGCAGGCGACCGCAGCGCCGGAGGAAACGGAAGTGGACACCTCGCAGCTGACTTCGGAGGCCGACCTCGAGGCGATGCTCGCCGAAGAGGAGGAAGTTGAGGTCGACATGTCCGGCTTCGTCGCCACCGAGCGCATGAACGAGCTGCGCGCGATCGCCGACGAGAAGTACGCCGGCGTCTGCACCGAGCTGATGGCGCTGTACGACACGCTCGATCAGGCGGCGCTGGACACGCTCGAGGGCACGATCTTTGACATCGTCTCCCAGTCCGGCGACGATTTTGCCCGCGAATACGACCGCTACAACGCGGCGGGCGGCGCGGCGGCGCTGAGCAACCGCTTCGGCGCGTGGGTCATCCGTTACGGCGACGACCTCGTGTATGTCGGCGTCGGGCTGATCCTGGCGGCGCTGGTGGTGTTCTTCTATCCCACGCTGGTCAAGAAGCTCGGCGTGCCGCGCATGATCATCGGCCTGTTCTTCGTGCTGCTGTGCGTGGTAGCGCTGATCTACGACCTGTCGCTCAGCGGCCTGATGAGCAACACGCTCGTGCGCATGGGCATGAACTCCATCCTCGTGCTGGCGATGGCGCCGGGCATCCAGTGCGGCATCGGCCTGAACCTCGGCCTGCCGATCGGCATCGTCGGGGGCCTGATCGGCGGTCTGCTCGCCATCGAGTGGCAGATCGGCGGCTGGCTTGGGTTCGTGTTCGCCTGCCTGGTCGGCATGGCGATCTCCGCCGTGAGCGGCGCGCTGTACGGCATGCTGCTCAACCGCCTGAAGGGCAGCGAGATGTCGGTCACGACCTACGTTGGCTTCTCGATCGTCTCGCTGATGTGCATTGCTTGGCTGGTGCTGCCGTTCAACTCGCTGGAACTGCGCTGGCCGCTGGGCACGGGTCTGCGCAACACGATCGTCATGAGCGACGCGACGTCGTTCGGACACATCCTCGACAACTTCCTGTCGTTCAGCATCGGCGGCTTTACGGTTCCGACGGGACTGCTGCTGTTCATGGCGCTGTGCTGCTATCTGGTGTGGCTGTTCATGCGCTCGCGCACGGGCGTGGCGATGATGGCGGTCGGCAACAACCGCCGCTTCGCCGAGGCGACCGGCGTCAACGTCGACCGGATGCGCATCATCGGCACGATGATCTCCACGATGCTCGGCGCCGTCGGCATCCTCGTCTATTCGCAGAGCTACGGCTTCATGCAGCTGTATACCGCGCCGCGGCAGATGGGCTTCGTCGCCGCGTCCGCCATTCTCATCGGCGGTGCGACGACCTCGCGCTGCAAGATCAGCCACGTGCTGATCGGCACGTTCCTGTTCCAGGGCGTGTTGACGCTGGGCATGCCGGTCGCCAACGCGCTGGTGCCGCAGTCCACCATTTCGGAGACGATGCGTATCCTCATCTCCAACGGCATCATCCTCTATGCGCTGACCAAGTCGGGAGGTGAGCAGCGTGCGTAAAGATTTTCGAACCCTGATGCGCGACAACGCTGTCACGATCATGTTCGTGGTGCTGTGCCTCGTGGCGTTCTTCCTGTCGGGACAGTCGCTCGGCTACGTGGCGTATGAACTGTTCGGTCGCCTTTCGCGCAACGCGTTCATCGTTCTGGCGCTGATCATACCGATCATCGCCGGCATGGGCATCAACTTCGCCATCACCATCGGCGCCATGGCGGCGCAGATTGCGGCGCTGTGGGTGACGGAATGGCAGATTCCCGGCCTCGGCGGCTTCGCCGTCGCCGCGCTGATGACGGTTCCGATCGCGGCGCTGTTCGGCTTCCTGATCGGCAAGCTGCTCAACCGCATGAAGGGGCAGGAGATGATCGGCGGCCTGATCCTCGGCTACTTTGCCAACGGTCTGTACCAGCTGCTGTTCCTGTTCATCTTCGGCAACCTCATCCCGCTGCACACGGACGGTCTGGTCATCAAGGGCTCCACGGGCGTGGCGAACACGATCGACCTCAACCGCATTCAGGCGGCGCTGGACGGCATCTGGCGCCTGGACTTCAACACGGCGTTCTACGTCTGCATGGCGCTGGCGGCGGTGTGGTTCATCGTCCGTCTGGCGATGAAGAAGACCTCGGCGAAGTCGGGCGGCATCTCGCTGGGCGTGCTGGCGGCGGTGGTGCTGATCTATCAGATCCCCGCGATCAAGGCGGGCTTTGCCACGCTGCGCATCCCGGTGGTGACGTTCCTGGTCGTCGGCCTGCTGTGCCTGTTCAACGTGGCGATCATGCGCACGCGCCTCGGTCAGCAGTTCCGCGCGGTCGGTCAGAACATGACCGTCGCCAATGCCGCGGGCATCAACGTCGATCGCGTCCGCGTGATCGCGATCATGATCTCCACCGTGTTCGCTGGACTGGGTCAGCTGATCTTCGTGCAGAACTTCGGCCTGTTCCAGACCTACGGCGCGCACGAGCAGGTCGGCCTCTATGCCGGCGCGGCGATCCTCGTCGGCGGCGCGTCCATCGTGCGCGCGACGAACGGTCAGGCGCTGCTGGGCTGCATCCTGTTCCACACGCTGTTCATTGTCGCGCCGCTGGCGGGCACGAACCTGCTCGGCGACGCCGCCATCGGCGAATACTTCCGCGTGTTCATCTCTTACGGCGTCATCGCGCTGGCGCTGGTGCTCCACGCATGGCGCGGTCGCAGCGAAAAACGCGACCTGCGCGCGCTGTCGGAAAAGGAATGACGAATGCGACGCCCTCGCTCCTGGGAGCGAGGGCGTTTTTGCCGCGCTGTGCGCGGAGGACAGATGAGGAGGAAAGACGATGAAGCGATCGCTGGGCATTGCCCGCTGCGGGCTGGCGTGCTGCCTGTGTTCCGAGAACGACCATTGTGCGGGCTGCGCCGACTGCGCTGCGCACGCGGACTGCGAAAACCTGCGCTGTTCGCTGGCGCACGGATACGCGCACTGCTACGAGTGCCCCGATGCGGAGGAATGCCGCAAGGGGCTGCTGGTCAAGGTCAAGCCGCGCGGCTTTACGCTGTTCGCGCGCCGCTATGGGACGGAGCGCCTGATGGACCGCCTTGAGCGCGACGAGCGCCGCGGCGTGGTCTACCATCGCGTCGGCGTTGAAGGCGACTACGATGACTTTCCCAGCGCGGAAGCGCTGGTTGCGGCGCTGTGCGCGGACGACGGGCATGCGGACTGAGCGTTCATCAAAAATTAACGGACAAAATGCCGCTCCGTATATTGACTTTCTTTGATTTTTGATTATAATAGAATCATCGTTCAGAGATGAGCGAGGCGGTTAAAGACCACAGACGCATGACCTGCAAAGGCCGGATGCGACCTTACATGACTGGCAGTGTTACCAGCGGTGCAAGGCCAAATGATTGGAGGTTCGCATTATGAGCACGTATCTTCCCACTGTTTTTGGAGAAAACCTGATGGACGTTTTTGACGATTTCGACCGGAACTTCTTCCGCGGCTTTGGCAACATCGATCGCACGCTGTACGGCAAGCACGCGCAGAACATGATGAAGACCGATGTCAAGGAGACGGACGATGGCTATGAAGTCGACGTGGATCTGCCGGGCTTCAAGAAGGACGAAATCCTGCTTGAACTGAACAACGGGTATCTGACCATCTCCGCCGAGAAATCGCTGGAGAAGGACGGCGAAAGCAAGAAGGGCAAGATGCTCCGTCAGGAGCGCTACGCGGGCGTCATGCAGCGCAGCTTCTATGTCGGCGAGCACGTCACGGAGGAGAACGTCAAGGCCTCGTACGAGAGCGGCGTTTTGCACCTGACGATCCCGAAGAAGGAAGCGGCGAAGGTCCCCGAGAAGAAGGTCATTCAGATCGAGGGCTAAACCCTGCGCCCCGCCGGTTCGCGCCGGCGGGGCGTCTCCATTGGGAAACGCTGCGGGCGGTTTCGATTCTCAGGAACGAAGCCGCCCGACTTTTTTTACGCAATGTATCCTGTTCCGCAGGCCGCCGCGTGGTATAATGTTTGACATGCAACAGTTGCCGCCTGAGCGGCGCGGGGAGGGCGGACATGGATGAGCGGCATGCGGTGATCGTGCAGATCCTCTGTCTGGCGAACCGACTGTCGCGCGAGGCCGGTTCGCTCGGCGACGGGCGCAGCAGCGCGGGCATCTCCGCCGTCAACGCGCGCATACTCGCCTATCTGGCGGAGCGCGACGGCGAGGACGTATTCCAGCGCGACATCGAGGAGGCGTTCGCCATCCGGCGCAGCACGGTCTCGCGCGTGGTGCGGCGCATGGAGGAAAAGCAATGGATTCGCCGCGAGCCGGTCGCGCGCGACGCGCGGCTGAAGCGGCTGGTGCTGACCGAGCGCGCGCGGGCGCTCCAGCGCGCCGCGGCGGACGGGATCGCCGGCTTCGAGGCGCGCGCGACGGCGGGCCTCGCGCCGCAGGAGCTGGACGCGCTGCGGTCGCTGCTGGACAGGATCGCCGCGAACCTGAGAGACGAGGAATAGGCGCACAGAGGACGACGAAGCGCGGCGCGCTTTACAAAGGGGAATTCTATGAAAATCGGCTTGGACATCGGCTCCACCACGATCAAGGCGGTGGTGTTCGACGGCGCGGGACAGATCGTCTTTCGCCACTATGAGCGCCACTGCGCGCGCATCAACGAGCTCTGCGCGAGCCTGCTTTCGCGCATCGACGAGCAGTTTCCGGACGGCGACTTCCAGCTGGCGATTTCCGGCTCGGCGGGCATGGGATTGGCGGAGGACGTCGGCGCCGACTTCCTGCAGGAGGTCTACGCCACGCGCGTGGCGCTGAAGAAGATGGCGCCCGGCACGGACGTCGCCATCGAGCTGGGCGGC
Organism: uncultured Eubacteriales bacterium; assembly: GCA_944353735.1. GTDB lineage: Bacteria > Bacillota > Clostridia > Christensenellales > Aristaeellaceae > Faecivicinus. Next base: position 11,146 of record CALVPU010000152.1, read on the forward strand.
GAGGACGCCAAGATCCTCTTCCTGACCGGCGCAGGCGGGCTGGAGGTGCGCATGAACGGCAGCTGCGCCGGCGGCACGGGCGCGTTCATCGACCAGATGGCGACGCTGATGGACGTGCCGGTCGAGGATCTGGAGGCGCTGTCGCGCGCGCATGAGCGCACCTACGCCATCGCCTCGCGCTGCGGCGTGTTTGCCAAGTCGGACATCCAGCCGCTGCTCAATCAGGGCGCGCGCAAGGAGGACATCGCCCGCAGCATCTTCGAGGCGGTGGCGAACCAGACCATCGCGGGACTGGCGCAGGGCCGGCCCATTGCCGGCAACGTCGTCTATCTCGGCGGACCGCTGACGTTTTTCTCCCAGCTGCGCGACAGCTTCGACAAGGCGCTGGGCGTGCGCGGCGTCTGTCCGGACGATTCGCTGTTTTCCGTGGCGGTCGGCGCGGCGGAGCACGCCCGGCAGCCGGTGCGGCTGCCGGAGATGATCGAGCGCGTGAAGCGCCGCGTCGGTCGCGGCAACCGCGCGAGCTGTCCGGCGCTGTTCGCCAGCGCGGCGGAGTACGAGGCGTTCCGCGCCCGCCACGACGCCCACAGCGTGCCGACGGTGTTCGATCCGGACTACGCCGGCAACGTCTACATCGGCATCGACGCCGGCTCAACGACGATCAAGGCGGTCGCCATCGACGAGGACAGGCGCATCCTCAAGAGCGCCTACCTCGCCAACCGCGGCAACCCGATTCCCGCGGTGTGCGATTTCCTGATCTCGTTCTATCGCGAATATCCCAAGGCGAAGGTCGCCGGCGCGGCGTCCACCGGCTACGGCGAGGCGCTGGTGCGCGAGGCGTTCCGCCTGGACGGCGGCGTGGTGGAGACCATCGCCCACTATCTCGCCGCGAAGCAGCTCCAGCCGGACGTGGACTTCATTATCGACATCGGCGGGCAGGACATCAAGTGCTTCCGCATTCGCGACGGCGCCATCGACGACATCTTCCTGAACGAGGCGTGCTCGTCCGGCTGCGGCTCGTTCATCCAGACGTTCGCCAGCACGTGGGGCCTGCCGGTCAGCGAGTTTGCGAAGAAGGGGCTGCTCGCGCCGAATCCGGTGGAGCTCGGCTCGCGCTGCACGGTGTTCATGAACTCCTCGGTCAAACAGGCGCAGAAGGATGGCGCGTCGCTGGAGGACATCTCCGCGGGGCTGTCGATCTCCATCGTCAAGAACGCGCTGTACAAGGTCATCCGCACGGCGAGCGCCAAGGATCTGGGCGAGCACATCGTCGTGCAGGGCGGCACGTTCTTAAACGACGCCGTGCTGCGCGCCTTCGAGCGCGAGATCGGCAGGGACGTCGTGCGCCCGAACATCGCCGGCCTGATGGGCGCTTACGGCGTCGCCGTCTGGATCCGCGAGACCGGTTTTGGGCACAGCAACCTGCTTTCCGCCGAAGAGCTGATGCACTTTACCCAGACTTCGGAGACGGCGCGCTGCAAGGGCTGCGAGAACCACTGCCTGCTCAACATCATCCGCTTCGACGGCGGGCGGCGCTTCATCAGCGGCAACCGCTGCGAGCGCATGACGCGCGGCGCCAGGAGCGAGCTGCCCAACCTCTATGCCGAGAAGCGGCGCATGCTGCGCATGCTGCCCAAGGGCAGCGGCGCGCGGGGCAGGATCGGCATTCCCGTGGGCCTGAACATGTATGAGCTCTTGCCGTTTTGGAACGAGCTGTTCACGCGGCTCGGCTTCGAGGTGGTCCTCTCGCCGGAATCGAGCCACGCGCTGTACGCGCGCGGTCAGGCGACGATTCCCTCGGACACGGCGTGCTATCCGGCGAAGCTGCTGCACGGGCACATCGAGTGGCTGCTCGACCAGAAGCCGGACGCCATCTTCTATCCCTGCATGAGCTACAACTTTGACGAACACCTCGGCGACAACCACTACAATTGCCCCGTGGTCGCCTATTACCCCGAGGTGCTCAGGCTCAACGTGCCGCGGTTGAAGGAGACGAAGTTCATCTGTGACTACGTCGGCCTGCACCGTCCGAAGGACTTCGAGAAGCGCTTTCCGAAGATCCTCGACAAGTACTTCCCCGGCATTCCCGCCAGAGAGGTGCGCGCGGCGGTGCGCGCCGCCTACGCCGCCTATGAAAAGCACATGGCGGAGGTGCGCGCGCGGGGTCAGCAAATGCTTTCGCAGGCGCGCGCCGAGGGCCGGCAGGTCATCATCCTCTGCGGGCGTCCCTATCACGTCGATCCGGAGATCAGCCACGGCATCGACCGGCTGATCGGCGAGCTGGGCGCGGTGGTGGTGACCGAGGATGCTGTCAGCCCGCTGGTGGAGAAGTTCCCCACCGCGGTGCTCAACCAGTGGACCTATCACGCGCGGCTCTATGCGGCGGCAAAGTACGTCGCCAAATGCGGCGATCCGGGCGTGAACCTCGTGCAGCTGGTGTCGTTCGGCTGCGGCGTGGACGCCATCACCACCGACGAGACGCGCCGCATCCTCCACGAGGGCGGGCGGCTGTACACCCAGATCAAGATCGACGAAATCACCAACCTCGGCACGGTGCGCATCCGCCTGCGCAGCCTGTTCGCCGCGCTGGACCAGGAGGCACGCCGCCATGCAAAGGGTTGAGTTCACGCGCGAAATGCGCGATACCTATACCGTCCTCGTGCCGGACATGCTGCCGGTGCACTTCGCGCTGCTCAAAAACGTGTTTCAGCTGCACGGCTACCGCATGGAAGTGCTCAAGAACGAGGGCGCCGACGTCGTCAACGCCGGGCTGAAGTACGTCCACAACGACACCTGCTATCCGGCGCTTCTGTGCATCGGGCAATTCATCGACGCGCTGCAGAGCGGTCGCTACGACGTGCACCGCACGGCGCTGCTTTTGACGCAGACCGGCGGCGGCTGCCGCGCCTCGAACTACATCCACCTGCTGCGCAAGGCGCTGGAGAAGGCGGATCTCGGCTTTGTGCCGGTGATCTCGCTCAACCCGTCGGGGCTGGAGAAGAACAGCGGTTTCCGCTTCACGCCGTCGCTGCTGGTGGAGGCACTGTATTCGATCTTCTACGGCGACGTGCTGATGCTGCTGCGCAACCAGGCGGAGCCGTACGAGACCGTGCGCGGCGCGACGAAGGCGGTGCTGGACCGCTGGGTCGAGGCGCTCACCGAACAGTTCCGCCGCCGCGCATGGCTGCCGGTGGTGCGCTTTAAGCGCAACCTGCGCGCCATCGCCCGCGACTTCGAGGCGATTCCGCGCGCGCGGGCGGAGAAGATCAAGGTCGGCGTCGTCGGCGAGATCTACGTCAAGTATTCCTCCATGGGCAACAATCATCTGGAGCGCTTCCTGCTCGAGCAGGGCTGCGAGGTGGACGTGCCGGGACTGATGGGATTTCTGTCCTACTGCGTCGAGGTGCGCATCGACGACATCGACCTCTACGGCGGCAGCAAACTGGCGCGCTGGGCGCTGCGCCGCGCCATGGACGTGGTCACCCACTTCGAGCGCGTGATCGCCGCCGCCATTCGCCGCAACAGCGGCTATCGCCCCGCCGAACCGTTCCGGGTTGCGAAGTCGCATCTCAACGGGCTGATCGGCCTCGGCTGCAAGATGGGCGAGGGCTGGCTGCTGCCGGCGGAGATGGTCGAGCTGATCGAGAGCGGCGTGGAGAACATCGTCTGCGTGCAGCCGTTCGGCTGCCTGCCGAACCACATCGTCGGCAAGGGCCCGATCCACGCGCTGCGCGAGCGCTATCCGCGGGCGAACATCGTGCCCATCGACTACGACCCCAGCGCCACGCGCGTCAATCAGGAAAACCGCCTCAAGCTCATGCTGGCCGTCGCGCGGGAAAACGCTGCGGCGGGGAATGAGGCGTGACGCAACGACCACCGTGAACCACGAAGGGAGAGGGAGATCATGAAAGTTCTGCTGATCAACGGAAGCCCCCATCAGTCCGGCTGCACGTACACCGCGCTGAGCGAGGTCGCCGCCGTGCTCAACGAGGAGGGCGTGCGCACCGAGATCCTCCAGATCGGCTCCAAGCCGATTCAAGGCTGCGTCGCCTGCCATCGCTGCGAGGGTCAGGGCCGCTGTGTATTCAGCGATCTCGCCAACGCCGCGCTGGAAAAGATGGAGCAGTGCGACGGGCTCATCGTCGGCTCGCCGGTCTACTACGCCGCGCCGAACGGCGCGCTGATCTCGCTGCTCAACCGCATGTTCTACGCCGGCAGCGCCGGTCTTGCCCACAAGCCGGGCGCGGCGGTCGTCTCCGCGCGCCGTGCGGGCACGACGTCGGCGCTCAACGTGCTCAACGAGTACTTCACCAACGCGCAGATGCCCGTGGTCTCCTCGCGCTACTGGAACATGGTGCACGGCAGTACGCCCGACGAGGTGCGTCGGGATCTCGAAGGCATGCAGGTCATGCGCGCGCTGGGACACAACATGGCATGGCTGCTCAAGGTCATTCGCGCCGGACAGGACATCCCCCGCGCGCCGCTCGAGCCGAGGCAGCGCACGAATTTCATCCGCTGAACGATAATCCCCCGCGACAAACGCGCCCCGCACATTCTGTGCGGGGCGCGTCGGCATGCTGGCAAAGCGGGCGGACTGGCGGAGCGATGGGAAAGCCTGCCAGCCGGGAATGCGGGTGCAACGGAAGCGGGAAAAATCGCCGCTGATTTTATCAGGGCGATTTTTGCGTTTGCGCCTTTGCCGGCGCGGGCGTTTTTTAGAACTCCAGCTTTGCTTCCAGCCACGGGATCAGGTTGTCGATGGCGACGACCTCCTGCTGCATGGTGTCGCGGTCGCGGATGGTAACGTTGCCGGTCGATTCGGTGTCGAAGTCCACGCAGATGCAGTAGGGCGTGCCGATCTCATCGGCGCGGCGGTAGCGCTTGCCGATGGAGCCGGTCTCGTCGTAGTCGCAGCGGAACTTCTTCGCGAGCTTCGCATACAGCGCGCGCGCCTGTTCGCCGAGCTTGTTCTTCTGCAGCGGCATCACCGACACGGTGAACGGCGCCAGCGCGGGATGCAGGCGCAGCACGGTGCGCACGTCGCCGCCCTCGAGTTCCTCTTCGTCGTAGGCGTTGCAGAGGAACGCCAGCACCGCGCGGTCGACGCCCAGCGACGGCTCGACGCAGTAGGGGATGAACTTCTCGTTCGTCACCGGGTCGAGGTACTCCATGGACTTGCCGGAGTGCTCCTGATGCTGCTTGAGGTCGTAATCCGTGCGGTCGGCGATGCCCCACAGCTCGCCCCAGCCGAACGGGAAGAGGAACTCAAAGTCCGTGGTCGCCTTGGAATAGAAGGCGAGCTTCTCCGGCTCGTGGTCGCGCAGGCGCAGGTTCTCCTCGCGGATGCCGAGGCTCAGCAGCCAGTCGCGGCAGAAGGCGCGCCAGTAGTTGAACCACTCGAGGTCCTCGCCGGGCTTGCAGAAGAACTCCAGTTCCATCTGCTCGAATTCGCGCACGCGGAAGATGAAGTTGCCGGGCGTGATCTCGTTGCGGAACGATTTTCCGATCTGCGCGATGCCGGCGGGCAGCTTCTTGCGCGTGGTGCGCATGACGTTCTGGAAGTTGACGAAGATGCCCTGCGCGGTCTCGGGACGCAGGTACAATTCGGCGGCGGAATCCTCGTTGACGCCCTGAAACGTCTTGAACATCAGGTTGAACTGGCGGATGCCGGTGAAGTCCTTCTTGCCGCACACGGGGCAGACGATGTCGTGCTCGGCGATGAACTTCTCCAGCTCTGCGTTGGACCAGCCGTCGCCGGTTTCGGCGCCCTTGGTGTAGTCCTCGATGAGCTTGTCCGCGCGGAAGCGCGCCTTGCAGGCCTTGCAGTCCATCAGCGGGTCGTTGAAGCCGCCGACGTGACCGGACGCCACCCAGACTTCGCGGTTCATCAGGATCGCGCAGTCGAGCCCGGTGTTGTACGGGGATTCCTGCACGAACTTTTTCCACCACGCGCGCTTGACGTTGTTTTTGAACTCGACGCCGAGCGGGCCGTAGTCCCACGTGTTCGCCAGACCGCCGTAGATCTCGGAGCCGGCGAAGATATAGCCGCGGTTCTTGCACAGCGCGACCAGCTTGTCCATCGTAAGTTTCGCCATGACCAATTCCTCCCTTGGGCGGGCCGCGCGGCGCCGTCCAGATTTCCACGAATAAGGGTATCACAAAACGCCCGCCGTTTCAACACAATTGTGTTAACAGCCGCGGCGCGTGGAAGAAAAGCCGCCGCGAAGAGCGAAAGGCGGAGCGGACAAGCGCATGGCGGACAAGGCAGGCAGGTGCGAAGGGCGGGCTGCAATGCAGGGAACAGACCGGCTGGGGCGAGGCACCCTTGCGCCGGACGCGGAAGAGAGTGAAGTGGACAGCGGCAGGGGCGCGGCGACGGTGGGACGCGCGGCGGTTCACTTTTGCCAGCAACCTATGGACGGCGGCAACGGGCATCGCGCGGACATGGAGCCGGAGACCAATCCATCGGCAGACGCCGTGTGAGGCATGAGCGCGCGTGGAACGGCGGCAGGAGATGCAGATGCGGACTGGGAACAGCAGGTACTTTGCAATCGAAGGAACCGGAAACCAACCCATCGGCGAACGCTGCGTGAGGGGGGCATGCTGGAAACATCGCGCGAAAACGCGCCGCCCGCAGAGCGAAGCGGCGCGTTTGGCAGCGTCAGGCTTGCCGCTCGCCCGTGTCCGGATCGGTGCGGATCGTCCACCAGCCGTCGGCGGCGCCGCCGCGCCAGACGTAGTCCTCCAGACCGGGCGGCGGTTCGGGCGAGAAGCGCGCCGGCAGGGCGTAGGCGATCGAGTCCGGTGCGCCGTCGCGCACGCGCACGCCGATCTCCACGTGGTCGTATCCTGAACCGGTGGGCATTGGTGCGCGCACGTAAGTATAGCCGTCGCCGAGCATCAGTTCGTCCGCCGGTTGGCGGGCAAACAGTCCGCGCAGCTGCTCGGAGACGCCGGGCCACGGCACAGCCATGTCGATGCCCAGCGATTCGCCCGCCGTGGGCGCGTGCGCTGGAACCGCCTGCGCCGCCGCCAAGGCGATTGCGCCGGCGATGTCCGCCACGCTGTCCGCAGAAACACTGCCAGCGGCTTCCGGAGCGGGGGCGCGTGCGGAGATTTCAGTCGCCATGGAAACGGCTGTGCTCGCGGTCGCGCCGTCCGCATCGGCGGGAACATCCGCCGCACCTGCACTGCTGGTGGACGGGGTGGATGTGCCGCCGCTCGCCGCCGCGTCCGCGCCACCGCCCAATAAAGCGGAAGCGCCGCCGTTGTCCGTTACTGCGCTCGAGCTGTCCGGCGACGCGACCGGGACATTGGAATTGTCGGATGGCTCGCCAGCAGGCGGTTTGTTGGAAGTTTCGCCCGCGGCAGGTTCACTTGTGGCGGCTCCGCCCGCATCGGGGGGAACATCCGCCGCGCCCGCACCGCCGGTGGACGGGGTGGATGTGCCGCCGTCTGCCGCCGCGTCCGCGCCATCGCCCAATAAAGCGGAAGCGCCGCCGTTGTCCGCCGGTGTGCCTGCGCTGCCGCTGAATGGAATGGAGGCGTCATCTGTCGCCGCGCCCGCGCTGTCCGGCGCATTAAAATTGTCGGACGGTGCATTCGCGGGCGGTTCGCCGGAAGCAGTTTCCGGCACGGCGCTTCGCGGCTGCGGTCTCGGCGGGCGCAGGTCGCAGGCGGGACCGCGCCCGCAGGCGCACGCCTCGCATGCCGCCGCGCGGACGGACGACCAACTGACCTCCCGCGAGCCGTTGACGTTGCCCGAGAGCACCATCTCGCAGCGGTCGCATTCCTGCGCCACGATCGCGATCAGCAGGTAATCTTCCAGCGGTCGACCGTCGCTGCTGCGGGGATCGAAGGAGTAGGCGAGCGTCGCCTGCCCGCGACCGTCGCGGCGCAGTTCTCCCAGCCGGGCGGCGAAATACGCGCCGCGAGCGTCGTGGCGGATCAGCGCCGCGCAGAGCGTGCCGCTCCCGGCAGGCGCGTTGACGACGAAGAACATGCTGCCCAGCAGCGTCCTTCGCTCCAGGCGGACGTGTCCTGAGAAGCCCTGCGCGTGGGTCCGCAGCAGGATCAGCGACCGCCGGTAATCATTTTTTACCATCGTGCGTCCCTCCTCTGCTCATGCCTATGCCCGCCGGCGGCGGGGTATGACGGCGCGCCGCGCTCACAGGTGGCGCGTGTGCATGCGGTCGTGGCGCTCCATCAGCTGGTGGTAGACGGAGTTCGTGCGAATCGGCTGTGGAACCATCACGCGCGTCGGCGCGGCGGGCGCTTCGGGCGCCGCCGGCGCAGGCTGCGGTGCGGGCTGGGCGGCCTGAACCGCCGGTGCGGGCGGCACGTTCGCTGCCGGTCGCAGCGGCGCGGGCGACGGCGCGATCGGCGCCGGCGGGGGAACGGCGTTTGCGCGTGGGCGCACGGCGCGGGCACGGTGGAGAACTTCGCTGGGTGTCGGCATGGAAATCCCTCCTTGGAGAGCAAATTCGATTTTATTGTATGCGCGAATTCATATCGGCGTACATTTTGCCCCGATTCGTAAATATTTTTGGGCTTATCCACTGCAAGGGTTGAAAGATGCCGCGATTCAGGCTATAATAAAAGAGTATAGTTATGTCTTTTCATGAATGCTGTACCAGTACCAGTGAGAGGCGGTAACGCTATGAATCGCAATGGGGACAACGGTCCCTCCATGGATTTTGACGAGCTGTGGCGCAAGCATCAGGCGTTTAAGGAGCGCGAGCGCAAAAAGGCCGCCGCGCAGCCGGCTGCTCCCCGGGAGGCGCAGGAAGCGCCCGCCGCAGCGCCGGAGGATGCCCAGACCTTTGCCCGCCCAGCGCAAGAGCGGGCGGAGCAGCCTGCGGCGGAGCCGGTTTCCCCGCCGGAAGCGGAACGGCTGGAAGATGTGCCCGAGACGCAGGCAGAGGTGGTAGCGCCGGTTGCGCCGGAAGCGTCTGCGGAATCGGAAGTTCCGGAAACCGCGCAGGCGCCCGAATCCGCCGCAGCGCAGTCCGGCGCGGCGCCAAGCCCGTGGGAGAAGCCCGCGAGCGAGGAAGGCGGGCGGAGCCTGTTTGCGGAGGACGCCGGAAATGCGGCGGAGGACGCCGGCGACGCCGCGGAGGACGAAAACGGTCCCGTGTCCGCGGCGCGCAGTGAAGATGCGGACGGCGAAGCGCTGGAGGACGATGGCTCGAATCCCTTCAGCGGGATCGCGACTTCGCTGCGCGGCCTGTGGAACTTCATTCACCGCCCGCGCGGCGAGGACGCCGGGGATGACGGCGCGCCCGCCAAACCGCGCCGGTTCCTGCAGCGGCTCGGACGCCGCCGCGAGGACGCGCTCGATTACGACGATTCCGATTATGCCGACGGCGACTATGCCGAAGAGGACTTCGCGCCGCCGGAAGCATCCGGATCTGCGGCTCCGGCGGATGCGCCGCGCGAGGTTGCGCCCGCCGCGGAGCCGGAAAAGGCGGCGGCGAAGCCCGAGGACGTGGAACCTGAGTTCGAGGAGGCGGAGGACGCCGGACGCGAACCGGCGGCTGCAGGAGACCTCTTCGACGGAGAGGGCTTCGACGACGACTTCGAGTCGGACGGCTTTGACGAGGATGACTTTGAGGACAAGGAAAATGGGTCCGGCATCAAGTCCGCGTTCAAGCGCTTTTTGGGCAAGCTGATCGTCCGCGAGGACGCCGAGCCCGAGGAGGACGATGCGCCCGACGAGGACGAGGAGGATGTCGCGGACGGCGAAGCGGACGAAGCCGGTGCGGACGACGCGCCGCAGGGTTCGGCGTCCGATTGGGCGCGGCGTCCCGCGGAGGATGCTGTGGAGGACGGCGCGCCGGAAGCCGACGTCCCGCGGGGAATGACGAGGCGCGAGCGCCGCGAGCGCCATCTGTATGATGCCACGGATGCTTTTGAAGGAGGAGCGGACATGGACGAGAAGAACAGACTCAATTTGGATATGACCGAGCAGATGGCGGAAGGCCTGGAGTCGCGCGGGATGACTCGCCGCGAGCGCCGCGAGCTGGCGGAGCGCAAGGCGGCGGAAGAGGCGGCGAAGCGCGCGGCGGAGGCACAGGACGCCGCTCCGGTCGAAGAGCCGCTCGTCGTGGACGCGGTGGAAGCGACCGAGGAGTCGGAGGCCGCGCAGCCCGAGGCGGAAGCGCCGGCTGCTGAAACCCAGCCGCTCGAGCCGGAATCCGTGGATGAACCGACGCGCGAGTTTACGCCGCTGTCGCGCCTCAACGCGCAGAAAGCGCCTGTCGAGCCGGCTGCCGACGATCTGTTC
>CALVPU010000153.1 GCA_944353735.1 uncultured Eubacteriales bacterium
GCTCTCCGCGTGGCTGGAAGCGCATCTGCCCGGGCTCTCGCTGCCATCGCTGCCGATGGGCGAAAGCCCGCTTCCGGCACTGGCGGAGGGCACGATCGGGCTGGCAGGCGGCGTGGCGGACGCCCTCTATCGCCTGTCGCTGATGGTCGTGCTGAGTTATTTTCTGCTCTGCGACCGCGACCGGCTGATGATCCGCCTTGAGCTGCTCGCGCCGCAGCGCGTGCGCGGCACGCTGGTGCGCATGGGCAAGGCGGTCTGCCGCGAGCTCAAGCTCTACCTGCGCGGTCAGGGAATGATCGCGGCGATCGTCGGGACGCTGGCGGCGCTGGGACTGGCGCTGGTGGGCGTGCGCTCGGCACTGGTGCTGGGCATCACGGTCGGCGTGCTGAACATGATCCCCTACTTCGGTCCCGTGCTGGGCGGTATCCCCGCCGTGCTGATGGCGCTCGGCGGCGGACTGAATACCGCGCTCGCGGCGGCGGCGGTGCTCTGGCTCGTGCAGCAGCTCGACGGCACGCTGATCTCGCCGCGCATCATGAGCGGCCTGACCGGACTGTCGCCGGCGATGGTGCTGCTGGCGATCTTCGTCGGCTCGAGCGTCGGCGGCATCGGCGGCATGCTGCTCGCCCTGCCGGTACTGATGACGGCGCGGACCATCTACCGCGTGTACGTCCAGCGCAACGAACGCGAATAGCGCGCCGCACGCGGTCGAACGCCGCACGACAGGCTTGCGATATAAGCGCGGCGCGAAGCGCGCATACAGAAGCGCCCGCCTCCACAGCGCATGGAGGCGGGCGCCCTTTGCGTATCGATCATTCAAGATGGCGGCGCATGCCGCTGCTTCGGCGGCTTGCCGCAGGATTACCTGACGAAGCGGACCACGTTCCAGCTCAGCGCAGGGATGCGGATCGTCGCCTTCTCGCCGTCGATCTCGCCGCCGGGCCCCGCGCACGGCGCCACCGCGTTCGGCGCATCCTCGGTATTGACGGCATGGACGTCGTCGTGGTGCAGCACGATGTGCTCGCCGATGCGCAGGCTGCCGAAACCGTGCAGGTCGACCTCCAGCGCAAAGTCCTCGGTCAGGTCGCGGTTGACGCAGAACACGGTCACACTGCCGTCGTCGGCGAGCGTTGCGGTGGCGTCGATGAGCGGCACGCGCTCGTAATCGGCGCAGTCGTACACCGGGCTGTCCACCAGCGCGCGCAGCGCCGTGCCCCGTCCGAAGGTCGAGGCGTGCAGGAAGGGATAGTAGATCGTCTGCGCCCAGCATCCGCCGCCGTTGCGCGTCATGATCGGGGCGATGACGTTGACCAGCTGCGCCATGCAGGCGATCTTCACGCGGTCGGCATTGCGCAGGAAGGTGATCAGCATCGAGCCGACCAGCAGGGCGTCCTCAAAGTTGTAAATGTCCTCGAGCAGCGGCAGCGCCCGTCCCCAGCGGTCGCGCCGGTAGATTTCCTCGTCCTGCGCATTGGAATGATACCAGACGTTCCACTCGTCGAACGACAGGTTAATCGTCTTTTTAGCGTGCTTTTTGCCCTTGACGGCGTCGCAGATGGCGACGACGGTGCGAATGAAGTCGTCCAGATCCATCGTGCGCGCGAGGAACCCGGGCGTATCGCCGGTGGGATTGCCGTAATAGCGGTGCAGCGAGACGTAGTCGATGTTGTCATAGCACTCGTCGAGCATCGTCAGTTCCCAGTCACCGAACGTCGGCGTCTCGGAGCTGGACGAACCGCAGGCGACCAGCTCGATGGTGGGATCGACCCACTTCATCATCTTGGCGGATTCGTTGGCGATGCGGCCATACTCGTAGGCGGTCTTGCGCCCCATCTGCCACTGACCGTCCATCTCGTTGCCGAGGCACCAAAGGCGAATGTCCAGCGGCTCCCTGCGACCGTTGGCGATGCGCATATCGGAAAACTTGCTGCCCGAGGGATGGTTGGCGTACTCGACGACGTCGCGCGCCTGCTCCGGACCGCGCGTGCCGAGGTTGATGGAATACATCGGCGCGGTGTTTGCCTTGCAGCACCAGTCGCAGAACTCGTGCATGCCGACCTCGTTCGTCTCCGTGGTAAACCATGCCAGATCCAGCCGTCTGGGGCGATTCACTCCCACCGAGTCCTCCCAGTTAAAGCCGGAAACAAAGTTGCCGCCGGGATAGCGCACGACGGGCACGCCCAGCGCGCGCACCTTTTCCAGCACGTCGCGGCGGAAACCCTGTTCGTCGGCGGTCGGATGGCCCGGCTCATAGATGCCGCCATAGACGGCGCGACCGAGGTGCTCGATGAACGAGCCGTAGATGCGCGGGTCAATCGCGCCAATTCGATAGGCGCGGTCCAGCGTCATGCGTGCCTTTTTCATGCTCTTTCCTCCCATTTGCTGCCGGCGCCAAGCAAAAGCGCCGCCTGCCTGTGTTCGCTATCATTATACCCCGTCCGCCGCGGCGCGTCAAAGGTTTTTTCCACGCGGCGCGCATGTCGGCGAAAAACGGCGCCGGTCCGTGCCTTCTCGGACCGGCGCCCTGCCCGCGCGCGTTGAACCGCCGCGCGCGAGCATCTGGGGGGATGGCTGCGTGAATTGGGAAGCGTTTCATCAAGCATCGGGAGATCACATTGCACACTTTGAACATCTGGAGAGGAGAGGTTTGCAGCCACCTCGCGGGATGCGCTCGCCTTGCCGAAGCAGGTTAGCTTTCCCTAACGCAGCTCTATATTAGCACACGCTAACCGCGATGTCAAGTCCTGAAATTGTTAAAAAATGCACACAAGCGCCCGCCGTGCGCGCAGGCGCGGCGGGCGGGAAGCGCTGCCGAAGCGCCGTCAGACCTGGTGGACCGACGGGAACAGGCTGGCGTTGGTGTGCGGCAGGAAGCAGGCGGCGACGAATTCATCCATGTAGCCGGGCTCGGTGGAGAGCTCGAGGTAGGTCATGCTGCGAGCGAGCTCGTCGACCTTCTCGCGCGCGGCGTCGGAGGTCAGCATGGCGTAGGCGCCGCTGAGCGAGGAATTGCCGATGTAGGTAAACATCTCCTCGGGAATGTCGGGCAGCATGCCGATGGTGACGGCGTTGCGCATGTTGATGCCGCTGCCGATGCCGCCGGCGACGTACACGTGACCGAGCACGCTCGGGTCCATGCCCATGGAGTTGAGCATGGTCATGGTCGCGGAGAAGATCGCGCCCTTGGCGCGGATGAAGGCGTCGATGTCGACCTCGTTGATCTCGACGTCGCGGACATGTCCCGTCTCCTCGCGGAAGGCGATCACGTAGCTGCCCATGCCGTTTTCATCGAAGCGGACGCGGCGTCCCTCGCGGGAGAACTTGCCCTTGCCGTTGATGATGCCGGTGCGGAACAGCTCGGCGATGATGTCGATGATGCCGGAACCGCAAATGCCGACGGGCATTTCATCGCCGATGACAGTGTAGGTCGGTTCCATGGTCTCGGCGTCGATGGCGCAGGAGTCGATGGCGCCGTCTGTGGCGCGCATGCCGCAGGAGATGTCGCCGCCCTCGAAGGCAGGGCCCGCCGAGCAGGCGCAGCTCATCAGGAACTCGTTGTTGCCAAACACGAGCTCGCCGTTGGTGCCGAGGTCGATGAACAGCGACATCTCCTCGTGGTTCCAGATCATGGACGCCAGCGTGCCGGCGGTGATGTCGCCGCCGACATAGCTGCCGATGTTCGGCGAGAGAATCAGCTTCGCTTCCGGATGCAGGCCGAGGCGCAGCTCGTCGGCGCGGATGTCATCCGCCAGAAAGAAACTGGGAATGTACGGCTCCATGCGTACCGGATCGGCGAACACGCCCAGCAGCAGGTGGTTCATGGTGGTATTGCCGGCAAGGCACATGCGGTAGACGCGGCGGCTATCGATCTTCGCCGCGGCGCACATCTGCGCGATCAGCGGGCACAGGGATTCGTCGATGACCGCCTTCTGCAGGCGCTCCGCACCGCCGTCCTTGCTCGCCTCGATGATGCGGTTGATGACGTCCGCGCCATAGCGGATCTGACCGTTGCCGGTGGACGCCTTGGCGAGGATCTCGCCGGACTGCATGTCGACCAGCGCGGCGGCGACCGACGTGGTGCCCAGATCCACCACGAGGCCGGCAACCGGCGACGCGTCGTCCGGCGGCAGCACGTCGAGCACGGTGGCGACGCCGTCCGCGACGTCGACCACGCAGCGCGCGCGGAAGTCGTGCTCGCGCAGCACGCGCGCCAGCTCCTTGAGCGCCGCGTAGCACAGCACGGCCTTCTCCACGCCCAGCACCTCGCACAGCTTGCGCGACAGGCGCTCGTTGTCGGGCATGGTGTCGTCGACGGTCGGCGCGCTCAGATCGACGACCAGGACGGACAGGCCGTTGGCGAACTCGATGCCCGCAGACTGGATCTCCGCCTTCGTGCGGTTGAAGATGGCGAGCTCCTTCTCGGAGGAGATGTCCGCCACGCGCATGTTGCTGCGGTACGCCGAGGCGATGTCCGGCACCTCGACGGTCACATCGGACTGCACCTTGCTCATACACGCCAGACGCCAGCCGTCGGCGTACTCGGCGTCGGAGATATGCCGCGTCTGCGGCGAATCCATCTCGCCCGACACCAGCCGCACGCGGCACTTTCCGCAGGCGCCATTGCCCGAGCAGGGCGCGTCGATCGCCACGTTGGCGCGGCGCGCGATTTCGAGCAGGTTGTCGCCCTCCATGGCGTGAATCACCACGTCGGCGCCATTGGCGTGAAAGGTCACTGATACCATTTCCTCGTCCTCCATTCAATGAACGGCTGCGACATCTGTCCGTCACAGCCGAATGATTGCGCAGAAAACCAAACATTGTCATTATAGCAAATCGCGCCCGATTTTGTCAACGCGGCGATTGACACTTCATCGAAATTTGACTACAATTAAATGGCGACAAACGGCGGCGACCGCCCGTCCGGGACGGCGCCGGGGAGGAATAGCATGATTATCGAGCGCAGCCGCATCTATCTGGCGACCATCGGCGCGGACGCGCCCGCGCTGGCACAGGCGCATGGGCTGGGATTGGAATTGGACGAATTCTGCACGGCGGAGAACTTCGACGCGGGCTTCGCCGAATGGGACGCCCGCGCCCGCGACGCCCTGAGCAAAGCGGACCGCTTCGTGCTGCACGCGCCCTTTGCGGAGATGTCGCCCTGCGCCATCGACCCGCGCATCCGCCGCGTCGTCCGCGAGCGGCTCGAGCAGGCGGCGGCGCGCTGCGCCGCCTATGGGATCGACCGCATGGTCGTGCACTCGGGCTTTCTGCCGCGGGTCTATTATGACGAATGGTTC